>JBCCFA010000166.1:0-8687 GCA_039029975.1 Pseudomonadota bacterium | reverse complement strand
GATTAATACGTAAGCCGCCATCGATGGTCACCGTGCCCTGTAGAGCGCTCGGGGCCGTCAGCGTCACGCCGGCGCTACCGTCATTGTCTGTCGCGACTGCGTAGTTGGAAAACTCCGATGTGTTACCGGTGGCGTCCGTCACACTCGCAACGACAAATTCACCTGGCGCGAGGGTGACACTGCCCATAACGCCATTGAAGGATGCATTACCCCATGGGACAAAACCGCCTGAGCCGAGAAAACGCGCACCCTCTACCTGACCGTTGTCGCGGTCTGTGCTGGCATAAAAATCAATTTCGTAAGTCCCTGGCGCGAAAGATGAGGTGTCAATCGTGTAGGACATGGTGCCGGCATCACTAACTGAGACGGCACTCAAAACAGGGAAATTCTGCAACGCATTACCACCCGAATCACCGTCACCGGCATCGTTGAAGGTGACTCCGTCGAACGACACTCCCGCGCTTAAATCGATCCCAAGCCCATCATTTGCATAAATCTGATTACCACGGATACTCGCGCTCGTATTGCCGCTTTCAACTTGAATTCCAGGGCGATTGCTCCCTGCTGTACCGCTGTACGCGACAACGTTGCTGTCCCCCACCGCGAATCCACCGATGGTTGTGGCGTTTGTGCCGCTTTCTAATTTGATCCCGGCTTCTACCGTTCCCCAATCGACCGTGCCGGTCGCATCAGTACCGATGCGATTGCCCTGGATTGTCGTAAAGCTACTCGCACCGTCAATGTCGATACCTTCTGCACCGCTACCCGCGATCCAGTTATCCGAAATTGTCGAGAGATCCGCACCGCCGGTAATCAAGATACCCGTGGCCGCAGTGCCGAAATTGGAGAGACCATTGGCGCTTACGCCAATGTAATTATTTAAAATTTGGTTATTGCTCGACGTAGGGCCGTCGATTTCCACCCCGTCTGCACCCACCCCAGCGATCACATTGCGATGGGCCGCAGTGATACCGCCAACTGTGATGTTATTTGCACCATTTTCTAGACGCACTCCGTCGAGCGTGGTGGTAACTATCGTATTCCCGGTAACGTCAGTGCCAATATAATTTCCAGAGACTGTGCCGCCGCTGGCACCGTTCATAACAATTCCGTTGGTGCTCCCGGCCAGGACGTTGCGGTCCGCTAAGCTTGTACCACCGATTATTGCGTTATCGCCGGAAACAACCAGCGATGCCCCGCCCAATTCCTCGCCCGCAACGTAAAATCCACTCGAGTCAAACGCACCAAGAAAGTTGCCAGCAATAGTGACATTATCCGCGCCGACTTCGACCTCAATCGCCTCGTCGGCAAAATCGCGAATGACCAAACCGCGTACTTCACTACCGTCGGCAGCACCGCTAAAAAACAAGCCGTCGCCGGCTAGGTTGTTGCCGTCAATCACGATTGGGTTAAAGCTACCCGCAAGCCAATCCGTCTGAGTGGTACCGTCAATGGTCACGCCATCGGTAATGTTCGGCAGTAATGAACTGAGGGTGATTACTTGCGTGCCAGAGCCGGGAATGTTGAATGTGATCGTATCGTGACCACCCTGATTGTTGGCGGCATCAATCGCTTCGCGCAGTGAAATTAAACCATCGGCACCTTTATTAGCATTAAGGGCGGCGACGGAACTTGTGTCGCCGTAATTAGCGTGCGAGCTGTTGTAATCAGCCGCTGTATCAACCACCAAATCGGGCGAGCCCAGAGCAACAAGTTGACCGATGTCCCCGGCACTCAACGCCCGCGAGTAAACCCGGAATTCATCGATGTTGCCATCAAACTCCCAAAGCGGGGCCCCGCCACCTGTATTCGCCGCGCCAACTCTATAAATCTCCGTAGACGCGAGGTCCGAATAAAATTCGGTGCTGGCGCTGCTTCCCGACGTGAACAGAATCTCGCCGCCCGTAAGTTCCGCCCCATCGAGGTAGAGACTTGTTCCACTGCTATCAACAGTCAAAGCAACGTGATGCCACAGCCCGTCGTTAATTGGTGTCGTTGACTCGACTTCGACAACAGTGCCGCTGGTAAAGAACCAGCGAAGATTTCCGCCGCCTGCGACTTCGAGTATCGCGTAGGGCGTCCCGCCTGAATCAGAAAGTTCGGTTATTGCCTGTTGTGCCGTCGAGGACGTTTTGATCCAAGCTGCGATCGTACCCTCTGATAGATCTGCAAAATCTTCTTCATGGTCATCTAAATCCACATAATCATTGGTTCCATCGGTTTGCAAGCTACCTGTACCGACGGTGAAATCGCTGCCATCAATACCGGCGCCGTTGACGAAAGTACCGTCGCGATTATTGCCGCTCGCGTCATTGGCATTTGAATCGAAATTCAAATGAATAACCAGATCCGACGTAATATCTAGCGTAGTGTGATAGCTTTTCTGGACAGCCGAACTTATCGCTAGGTTTGTCTCGATAACGCCTTGCTCTACCTCAAGATCCCAATCACCCCCCAACTGGCCGGCACCGGTGAGGTCATTACTCGCCGCTACGTCGGCACCAGTTAGTGTCGCGATTTGCTCAAGCAAGCTAACGCCGGCCGCGCTGGCAGCCACATCACAACCATAAAACAATATATCGGCTTCGGCGGTTAAAGCATCTGCCCAGGTCAGTAGCTCCGATTCGACGCTCGATAAGGACTCAATGTCTAAACGCTGATCACCAAATTCGATAACACCTGGATCCCCATGCGAAATGATATGAACAGCGGAAACATTGTCGGCATCACCCAAGGCATTCGTGACTTGATTGAATCCCTCTCCGTCAATGATGTGTATGTCGAAGTTGCGGTCAGTTTGAGCCGTTAGGTCGGCAACGATTTTCTCGTAACCCTCAACCTTAATGTCAACGAAGACCAACTCCAGAGATTGACCGGGCAATTCAACATTACCCAAGGCTTCATCGATTTGACCTTGTTCTTGTTGACCATCTTGATCGGGCGCATCCACCGGCATCACCGCCGAAATGGCATCAGCAGACAAGAGTACGCGCGGCTCTAGCGGTTCAACCAGAACTTCTTGGAAAGGTGGTTTAACTTTGTTCTGACCGCGCTTCTTTTGGCGCGCTTTCCAGATGTTGCGGAGTTTCATCGGCGATGACCCGGACTACGTCCGTGCGAGCGAACTAGCGCGTCGCAATCTCGCTGGTGGAGAAGAACGCCGGATGATCTAAATCGCAACGCATGCCGCTAGGGATAGACAGGTCGGGATTGGGTATTTTGAGCGTCACACGGTAGGTGCCGCTAGCGGCTTCAATGACTTCGTCGACCACGTCGACATTGGCATCGTGGGTATCACCAGTCATGGGTATGTTGACTGGAATGACATCGCCTTTGGCTATTTCACCAAAGGATTCGACTGGCAGGATGACTTCAACTTTGAGTGGATCGAGCTGTGCAATCCGAACCAGGGGTTCATCTTTCACAAACTCACCCGGCGCGGCAAGCTTATCGATAACAACGCCGTCAACAGGGCTGCGAATATTGCGCATTTCAAGCAAACTCTTTGCGCGTTCGAATTCCAACTGCGCAATGGTGTGATTATGGCGGGCTTTCTCTAGCTGTTTTTCCGTCAGCTTGAGATCCGCTTCGCTCTCTTCGAGCAAGTCCAAAGTCACCGCTTTGCGGGCGTGCATGGCACTGGCACGTTCGAATTTTTGGTTGGAGTATTTCTGGCGAAGTTTTTGCTCAGAAATTTCTCCGGTAAATTTCGCCTGCGCCCGGGCCAGACGTAAGTTGGTTTCCTCAACCACGCTTTCAAGTTTCACAACAACATCGCCGGCTACCACCTTTGAGGTGCGATCGACAAACATTTTTTCGATAATGCCGGTAACAGGGCTACCAAGATCAATAACTTCGGAAGGTTCAATAAAGCAGGTATAGCCCGTGCCCGAATCCAGTAATTCTTCCTCGGCGGCAAATGCCATAGCGCTTAGCAGCACCAGCGGGACGAGCCCTACGCATGCAATTTTGCTAGGCCGCATTAAACCGAAAACCTCGCAAGAAATAACCGTCGCACCGCACGCAGCGCGCGAGGCAATAGGGGCTCTGGTGAATGCACAAAACGCGCATATGCGCGCGTCGCAACATTCACGTTTGCTAACGGTTCTAATGTTTTCACGTCTACCTGAAACACATTTTCTAGGGGTTTCACCCCATCCTCATCTGTTGGATCTACCGCAATACCGCCGTCTGCTGCTGTTCCCAACGCTTTGCTTGGCAAATTGAGCAAAGTACTAGGCACCACGCGTAGTACTTTCGCCGCGTAGGCATGACCAAGCTCAGACATCACCATCAACTCCACGGAATCGACATCTTCTTGCACCATGGCAAGATCCGATTCCGTAAGCACCAAACGAACGATTAAGTGATCTGACGCAACCACATACCCAATGGTTTCGCCTTTCTGAACGTACCTGTCAGTAATAGTTTTAGCACTGGCTGGGACCACATTCCCGGTAATTGCGCTGGTGATGTTGAGGTTTGCTATGCGCGTCTCAATTTCGCGCAATTCTTCCTGTCGTGCGCGTAAAGTTTCGTTAAATAAGCCAATTTCAACACCATCGCGGTATGCCGCCTGCATCTCTGATTGAATGGCTTTAATCGATGCGACCGCCACCGCCTGATTTCTTTGCAGTTCGGGGTTATTTAAACTCGCAACGACATCCTGGGCCTGCACAATCGATCGCGTATCAATTGTCGACTGCGTCACAAAACCGCTGACCTCGGCGCGAATGTGCGCGTCGTCTTCAACAGTGACAATGCCGTGGGCAACGGTCGTTTGAGGAAAAGGGATGAACGACACCGCTAATAACGCGGCCCCAGAAATGACGGCAAATCGAGCTAGCAAACCGAAACGGCGTTGCGAATTCGTATCGCTACGGCGCAGCTGCAAAGCGAACCGCCAAACCGGTAAGATGATTTGCGCGGTGGCTACCCACGCCGCCAGTGCGACGCCGACAAAAAAGAAGCTATCAACCAGATAGGTCGTAATGCCGACCATAATCACTAATCGATAGATGCTAGAACCAACTGCGTAAGACAATAGCCAGCCGGCCTCGGAACGCGAATCAGTCACTCGCGAGTTAGTACTGTCGCCTAAAAAATAACGAATTAGAAAGTAATCAAGATATTTGCGCGAGCGGGCGAAAAGATTTGGAATTTCCAGATAATCCGCAAGCACGAAGTACGCATCGAAGCGCATCAGCGGATTACCGTTAAACAACAAGGTGGATACGCCACCGATCAGAATAATATCGAAGGCAAAAGTTCGTAAAAGACCAGGCTCCATTGCGAGCCAGGCAAATACCGCCAGGCTAGCGCATAAGGCTTCCGCAACAATGCCCGCCGCTGCCACACTGATCCTCTGATATTTGTCTTGAAACGCATTCGAGGCCGAAGCATCGACATAAGGCACCGGGAAGAAAACTAAAAGCATCACCCCAACATCGTGAATGTGGCCATTCCAGCGCTTCACGGCAAATCCATGCGCGGTTTCGTGAATGAGCTTCAAGACAATATAGGCGGCCACAAAAATCCACCAGTGAGCCGGCGTTTCGAGTTGACTCAGGACATCACTGCCAATTTCACGCATATGGGCTAAGCCCACTGCCATGCCCAACAGCGCAGTGGTGATCAGCAAGACAAGCGCGAGCGGGTAGAATAACCTGTCTGTTGATGGTTTAAGCGCGCTGAACAACCGATCGGGATCGCACAGCGGTACGCGAATTGAAAGCGGATTAAAACGTTTTTTCTTCGCTGGTTGATTCGCTCGAAGTTGTTTTAATTCACCAGGCACATTGTCCACCGGGGCAAATTCAATGAGGTGGGCGCGATAAAGTTGCACCAGGGCTAATGCTATTTGTTCTTTTTGTTCCTCGTCTATGTGCTGAGAATCGAGGGCCAAGGCCGCGCCCACGGTTAAATCTGCTGAGGATTGCTCAAATACGAATTTCAGCGAATCTGAGACCCGGTAGGTCTCGCCGGAATCGCGGTCGACCAATACAAACCAATGCTGCGTCCGAAAAGCTTGTGTCGTTAATTCGACAGACGCGCCCATCGAAACCCGTAGGCCTTTGACCACTTCCCAAGTGTTTGCTGATTGCTTGGCGTTAGATTGCATCCTACTTACGCCCCGAACAGCTGCCACCATTTGAGTGAGACCCAGCGCCTAAAACTGCGCGTCCAATTCATGATAGACGGCCGTTTGCCGAGCTCGATTTTGCTAATGCCGCGCATGCCGGGCGTGATTGCTAATTCGTGTTGGTCGATTGCCGCGTAGGCGACGAAGTAATTGCCTGTTGCCGTAATCTCATTAACTGGCGTTATTCGAACAACTTCTATTGGTAGCGTCTTTGCGGGAAAGGCGTTCAGTTTCAAATAGCCTTGAAGTCCCACCTCAATTTGCTTAATGTCCTGTTCGCTGAATAAAAGCGTCAATTGATAGCGGCTGTCGGGTACTACCTCAAACAGCACTTCGCCCTTCTCTACAGGCGCGCCCAATCGTTGGCTGAGATCGCCGCTAACAATGACACCAGTTACTGGAGACCGTAAGTCGGTACGTTCAATTTTGGATTCAACCAACGCGATTTCCGCATTTGCTTGGGCGATTTCGGCTTCCAACACGCCAAGCTTCGCACGCTCTTGCCGGGCAGCAGCGTCGCGTTTCGCTTTAATCTTTCGTGCCCGCTCGCTTTGCCACTTGAGTCGCTCAAGACTCAAATCTTCGGTTGCAAACGTCGCGAGCAAATCACCTTCATTGACCAACTGGCCTGCCTCTGCATGCACCTTATCGAGATAGGTTTCCATGGGCGCAACTAAAGCACGTTGTAATTTCCCTTCGATTCTGGATTCTGCGGTGATCTTTTGCGTTGTAGGGAATAGCGCGGCACCCAAGGCAGCAAGCAATAATCCAGCGATAAGTAGCTTGCTTTTACCAGAGCTCGGGATATTGGCGGCGAAAAACCTTTGCAGCCGATTTACCGGATCGCGATCAGCAGACTGCGCTAAGTCAATCATTGCGCCAAGGAGACTTCCTTGATTCGCAAAGCTATCGCATTGCGCCTCGGAAAACTTAGCCCCGTCGCGACGGTCAAGTAGTAACACGCCGACTAATCGCTCGGCATGAAGGAGTGGGATTTGCAGCGTTAATCCATGGTCGGTGATTTGCGGCGCGTACGCGCCACAGTCCGCCCACTTATTGATGGCTGTCTGCATTTCGGTGCGGAGCCGATGTTGTAACGGCGAACGTTTCGCAAATTCGCGCTGCCCCGAAATATTGATACGCCCTACTTTGCGACCCGCGGCTAATCCAATCGCGACGCGAGTGGCTGAACCACGCTCAACGACCTGGTTAACTAAGCACTGCAATTTCTCACTTAAGTTACTCCCGCCAAGCACAAACAACGCCCAAGGGAGATCCGATGAGGCATGCAATTGGTTGAGCCGAAATCGCGCCAATAGCTGGGCGAACCAATCACTGCTTCGTTCGAGTTCCGTTTGAATTTGAATTTGCTTGCCGCGCGACTCGTCACAGGCGATGGCATAACTGCCGTAGACGGCACCTGTTTTTCCTCCGGTAGAAATTTGGCCAGCCAGCGTTAGGTGGTGTCGGTCGTGCGTTGAAATGATTCGCCGAGAACGCCTCGCCAGCGCGGCGGCGGCACGTAAGTTATCCAGATTCGCGACTTGTGAATTCGCGTCATTCTTTTGACGCCATTCGAAACGGTTGGCGGCGCCATCGAGTGTGACAACACAGGCAGAGAGCGCTGGAACGTATTGTTTCAATACGCTCAACCATGCTTCAACAAGCTCAGAATTGACGCTAGCTGAATCCGTTTTAGTAGTTTGTTTAGCAGCCAATCCTGCCCGCCGTGTATCGTTATTTTCTTGGTTCACGGGTATAATTCATCACTAGTCGCGACACGTGATAAGTTTCAACGCTAAGCGTTTCTTTTTTAAGCGGAACCCTGGACATTAAGTCGACCTTTGAGCAAGCGATTCGTCAATTGAGGCCAAGCTGAGACCATGCGTACGACCCGCTCGCTACTGTTTGGTTCTGCTCTTGTCATAGCGGCATGGCCCCCACTTTTATTTAGCGGCGAATTACTCGATTTAATCACCACGGCAGAAGCTGCTGATGCGAACTATCACGCTGCCATCGCTGCTGCGCGCGCTGTGCGCGCTGAAAGCAAACTTGCCCGGGCGGGCCTTCTCCCCAATGTTAGTTTTCAGGCCAAAATTGCCGGCAATACTCAAGATATTGACGTTGCCCCCGGCGCATTTGGACTTAACGGTCGTCAAAACTTCGACTCCGAGAACTACGAGTTATCGGCCCAACAGCCTTTATTTCGCTTCGACCGATGGCTCAAATTAAAGCAGGTAGACCGCCGAATTGCGCAAGCCGAGGCTGAAGTGGCTGCTGTTCATGCCGAATTAGTGATCAAAGTCTCAGAACGCTTCTTAAATGTGCTGGGCAGTCGAGCCGACGTTCGCCATTCGCAAGCTGAATTGAGCGCGTTGCTGGCGCAAATGGAGCAAACCTTGGTCCGTTACGAATTAGGGGCAGCTACCGAAGCTGACCTACTCCAGGCCCAAGCTGATAGCGACCGCGCCGCAGCAGACGTGATTAAAGCCCAAAATGACGTGGAGGTATCGCTAGACGCGTTGTCAGAGTTGACCAATACGCG
>JBCCFA010000165.1:0-8781 GCA_039029975.1 Pseudomonadota bacterium | reverse complement strand
CAGGAAATAACCCGCGACGCCGCCAGCAGTGTGACTACCTGCACGCGCGAGATCGCCAGAAGGCGGTTCGATCTTAGTGACTGACGCGCCAAGTTCAGCCAGAATTCTGGTGCACGTCGGTCCAGCCAGCACGCGCGTAAAATCGACTACCTTTATCCCAGCCAACGGTTTCATCAGTTGCCCTCAAAAACCGCAGTTCCTGGGCCGCTGCTCGCCATAGCTTCCCGGCCGCGTTTCAAATCTTCACTCGACCATATGTCTTTCAAGGCATTAGAAATCTCTTTGTCGGCGGCATGAACACCGTCATTCAAGGCAATATTGACTAAACGTTTAATACCGCCAATCGCCACCGTCGGCCCGCTGGCAAGCTGCCGCGCAAGTGACAACGCGGAATCGTGCAGCTCCGCATCTGGCACTACGAGGTTTATCAGCCCCCAAGATTCCAGCACTGACGGTTTGTAGCGGCGGCCCAACATTGTCATCTCGCGAGCCCTCGCTGGCCCCGCGAGAGCCACTAAACGCTGCACCGCGCCTAACAGAGGCGCCAGGCCAATGTGCACTTCTACAGCACCTATATCTGCTGACGCCCCGGCAACGATGAAATCGCACGCCAAAGCCAATTCCAAGCCACCACCGAGAACAGCGCCATTGAGCGCGGCGACAGTTGGAACGGGCACTGATTCAAGGCGCGATAATATTTTTGCGGCATCTATAGCGCCTGGAGACAATGCCGCCACGTCGGCGCCAGCACAGAAATGCCTTAAATCGCTTTTTACCAATATCGCCCTTGCGCCATCATCAGCAGATTGTTCTAACGTTTCACAATACGCTTCAATAAAGTCTGTCGTTAATAAATTGTGTGGCGGTTTATCTAGGGTTAAAACCGCGACCGCCCCGTCGCGCTCGTATCGAATGTTCTTAGTCACTGATTTAAATACCCAACAGTTAGGCAAAATGCTCTACAAGTGCAGCCCCAACAACTTCAGGATCCGATCGACGCGTGTAGTTGTCCGACTGATCTTTCCATACAACCTTACCGTGCTCGTCGATTAGCAAACTTGTCGGTACCGGCAACCCCGGTCGACCGGGCGTCTTAAAATTATTGATATTCTTGTTGCGTAGACCGAACTGATCGATCACTTCGAGTTTCGGATCGGCGAGCATCGTCGCCTTTAACCCGTGAACAGCCCTACCCATACGTATTTGGGCGGGCGTGTCAGTTGAAATTGTTATTATCTGCACGCCTGCGGCTTCAAGCTGCGGCCGCAATTCTTCCCATCGCCGTAACTCGGCGACACAATAAGGTCACCAGTGACCACGGAAAAACTTTAGCAATACCCTACTTCCAGACAAGCTGGCGCTGCTAAATTCATTGTCCTTGTCGTCCGGCGCAATGAATGTGGGAATAGTCTGGCCGATATCAATCGCGCCATCCGCTAGTCGCTGTCCGCCGGTTGCTGTTAGGTAAACTAACAATACCCCAACACCAATAGTCCAAGGGGCCACCGCGTCTTGATGACCCAATATCAAAGCCACTAAGCCAAGCGCGATACCAACTAAAAGAAACGCTTGGAACACGTAGGGTTTTGGGACATTCACGCGCCATGCTCGCCAAAACCAATTAGCGGCCGCCAGCAAGATAAGGAGTAAACCGATTAATCCTAGATGTTGCATACTTTTTCTCCCCGTTTAAGCGCACTCAGTAAGCGTCGGGCACAATTTTCCACTAAACGTTACAACGCCATTGTACGCGACAGAGTCAATTAGCGGGGCTAGATTTGCTGATGTCCTTACCTCTAGTAAGGACTTAATACACGACTTGCCATTGCCGCTCAGCTGTTTGTGGCTTCGTTCCGGCCAAGGCATCACTCAAACTTTGTTGGCTAGCGCTAAATAATACGCTCGGCAGGATTTTATTCGTGTTAATTTGCGCCACCAAGGCCAAGCCCAATTCTTCGAGCTCAGACGGACTCGCGCCATTTTTAACGACAGGAATGACCAAGTCAATTACGCCCGGGTTTTTTGGAAATTCGACACGCGTGGTGCCCTCATTGCCCGCTATCGCCACCTGCACACTGTCTGTAACGAACGGCGAAACGCCAGATGCGACGATTTTCGTATTCACGCCTTCGTGGATTTTTTCCATTAACTCATAGACGTCGATCCTCGGCCGCGCGAGCGTGAGCAAGACGAATATGCCCTGCTCATTTTTATCCAGTGCAACGATTTCACCGTTAGTCGATTTCTGCAGAACGAGCGTCGGCAGATAAAAGTAAGTCAATTTAGGCCAATCGAACATGCGCTTTTCGAATTCTTCGTTCAGCACGTGATCGAATAGCGTGACCCGCCCACCGTTCACCAAATCGAACTCAACTGGAGCATTGGCGCTTAAAATCTGACCGAGGTATTGAGCACTTGGTACTTGCGGCGCCGAGGCCTGTTGAGGGCGTGCGGCAGCTGTCGACTTTTCCGAGGAAACCTGGGTCGCCTTCTCGAACGCGGCCTCACATCGGCAAAAATTCGGTGGTTTTGTGCAAATAAGTCCGTCCGCGGTTAACTCGAACGACATTGGCTGTCCGAGATGATTGTTTCCCACCGAAAAAACATCGCCTTCGAAAATACCTTCCCGCGAAATCGACTTACCCGCATGGGTTGCGGTAATGCTGTAGTAATCCTCAAATCGCCGGATTTCTAGGGTCGTTGATTTCGACGTCGCGCAGGCCCAAAACCCAACGAATGGAGATCCGCCGCCGCAACCATATAGCATCACCGTGAAGGCACAAGCGATAAACGTTAATGTTCGCGCCTTTAGCATCGTTTGTTCGAGCAGCATTGGAGTAACACTCGAGAGACGGAGAAAGAGTAATATTCTTGCTTGCTTGGCGTACAATCCGCTAGCCGGGATAATCTTACAGTCACCTCAGACATTGCAGTAGGAGAAACGCATGACATTTTGCATCCGAGCCATAATTTGCCTAGCCGCCGTTTTCGTTATGCAATCAACTTTGGCCGACGACGTCAACTCCGCTTTGCCGCCAGCAACAAAGCTCACCTACACGAAAGTCACAATGGACGCATCGCAGCATTCCTATTTCGAAGATGGCGAGCTGCCGTTTGAGGTCAAGGAATTTGCGCCACCTTCGGGGCCAATTGGCGTATCTGCCGCGACGGCAACAAAAAACTTGTTGTTTACGACCGCAGATAAAACATGGGCCACCGATTGGCATCCAACGCCACGCCGTCAGTTCGTGGTTGTGCTTGCGGGCGAAATCACGATAGAAGTGGAATCTGGTGAAATACGTCGTTTCAAATCCGGTGATGTGTTTTTGCTCGAGGACACTGCAGGTCGCGGTCATGATTCGAGGGTTGTGAGCGACGAACCCGCGATGTTTGCGATGGTAGCCTTACCCGAATAAAAAGTGGAGTTAAGAAATACCTAATGTCTGCGAGGCAACTAAACTTCGGATCATCGGCTCATTTGTAATTCTGTGACACCGTGATTTTGAAATACATACGCCCATTCTACCGCTCAATTTCGGAGCGCTCGCGGTATGTAGATCAACTGTTCTAGTAGCTTATAATCGCAACCCGGGCGTTAGCGAAACTAACAATATCGATGTCGAACCGCAATTTGAGCTTAGACATGAAAAAAATTACTAACTACAGCGAGGAGCCAATATGGAATTCAAAGAAGTAATCGGTCGGCGACGCAGCATTCGTTTCTTTGAGCCGGACAAGCCGGTCGAGCGGGAAAAAATCCAAATCATGCTAGAAGCCGCACGCTTGTCGTCATGCGCCGTCAATGCTCATTGGTTGAAAGGCATTGTTATGCAGCGCGACTATATTCCTGAAGACATGCTCGACAAGTTGAAAACGCCTGTCTTAAATGTGCAGCTGGATCTCGCGCCCGTACATATTTATTGGTTCGCCGATATGAGCGTGGTGAACAAAAATGAAGGCGCTCCGTTAAAAGAGCTGGTTGACGTGGGTGCCCTGCCACCTACACACGGCTGGAGCCACGCCTTCGTGGATGAATTAGTGTATCCGCAAATCTTAAAACCACTTACCGAAACGCCTGCTTATGCTGCAGTTGCCGCTGCCGATGCTGGTCTGGCGATTGGCCAAGCGATGCTCGCCGCCGTGGATGAAGGCTTGGGTGTGGGATTAAACACCCCTAACCCCGAACACATTCACGAAGTACTTGGCGTTCCTGAAGATTGGATGATGATCTGGGTGTTACTGGTTGGCTACCCGGCGGAGTCTTGGGACGCCGGCGGGCAACGTCCTCGACCACCATTTGAAGGTCAATATTTTGAGGGTGAGTTTGGTGTGCCATTTGAACGCGATGAAGCCGTAGTGGATAAGATGAAAGATGCGAACATGATTCAGCGTCAAGCCGAAGCCAATGATCCGGAACGCAAAGAGGAAATCAAAAAGCTGGCCGAGAGATTTGGATTACCATTATGAGTGATGCTTTGGAACTCAATGAGATGCTCAGCTACGAGACCATCCAGCGCTGGCTGGATGGTCTGCGCGCACACTGGGGCGGCGATCCGGCCAATGATGATCCGGATCGCTTACCCACCATGGAAGACTTCTGTCATTTCGTTGAAACAGATCCGAATACCATCATCAAGGAATGCAAACGCATCAACAAAGCAGGCGATCCGCGGATTAGTGTCAAAGGCCGGCGCAAATACGCCGAACTGATTGATGAATTTCAAGCAAAATCTGAAGGTTCAAGAATCCAGCGTGCCAAACGCGGCAATACTGTGCGGAGTTTTCTAATTCATAACGCGATATTGCTGTCCGGGGGTGCGCAGATGGTGGGTGATGAATGACCTTGGGGCCAAAATCGCTTGTGACGATAACGGGGACAGGGACGAAGGGATGCCGACCTCGAAATAGGTATTAAGATAGCCCAAGACCGCTTTGAGTCACCCTAAGTCTGCCTACTAACATATCCATCAAATTCAATTAATCCGTTTACGTCGTTTTTCTAAGCCTTATATTCAGCCGCACACGCGAACAGCTCATTGTGCCAATGTTCTCCGCGCTTTGCCGAAATAATTTCGATTCTACTTTCAAGACAATCATGTAGCTCTAGTTCTTTTAACGCGCCTCCGCTTCGGTTGTATGCGAAAATCCCCTCATCCGTAATAAACACAGCTTTCGCTCTATCCGCCTTTAGACCACGGAGAAAATCGATAACTTTCTTTCGAGAAAATATCCAATCAGGCGCGAAACGCCAGCCGCTGCTCTCAAAACCCTCGCCACTATTAACATCACTCAACCAGCCACACGCGGGAATGGCGGATTCTTGTTGCTCGGCAAAAGTGTCATTGTCGTCAATCATCATGCTGCCGTTGGCGCTAAAATTTGTTGCGCCTGCTAAGCGTTCAGTCGGAACCGCTCCTTGCTGAGCGAAGTACACTGTCGCACCCGGTTGTCCCCAGCGACGCACATACTCAAGCAACAATTCTTTATCGCCCCGTTGATAAAGATCTTCCTTGTTGCCCAACACTATATCTGCGATAGCAACTTGCTGCTGGAATGTCGGATGTTCCGTATAGCGCGAATCAGACAAGTTACGCGCATCCACCAAAGTCATCGTTTTATTCAGTGACAACACTTGTTGATAGCTTGCAGTAGTAAGCAAATGCAGTACTTCTAATGGATGGCCGAGACCGCTCGGTTCGATAATCAAGCGTTGGGGGTTGGTGTGCCTAATCAATTTGTTTAGGGCGACCTGCGTTAGCGGCCCGGTTGCGCAACACATGCAACCGCCTGGTACTTCTGCGATGGAAACACCGTCGTCGCTCGTACGCAGCCCGGAAAATATACTGCCATCGATACCGATTTTACCGAACTCGTTGACTAAGACGGCAACACGTTCGCCCTGAGTTTTTTGTGCAAGAAGATGCAAGATCGCTGTCGTCTTCCCCGCACCGAGGAAACCAGTGACCAAATTCGTTTGGATTTTAGCTTCGCTCAAAGCTCATGGGCGTCACATTCAATCCGGCGGCACGATCGATAATTCTGAATATGACAAATGCTGATAATCCCGGTCGCTGCAACGGTCGCGAGCTTCTCTCCAGTTTCGCCGAGTAAATCGTGACCGAAAAATGCGGCTAACGCGAGCAAGGCAAGGCCAACCAAGCCCCAAAAAAAGAAACTGAATTGTTTATGCCGGCTACAACCAAATGAAAGCGCGATTAAACTGATGGGAATAACCAGCACCACCAGGAATTGGTGAAACATTTCATCGTCCAGAGACAACGCCGCGGTTGAAGGAAGAAACAAAAATCCTATCGGTAAAATGGCGCAATGGATAGCGCACACGGCGGAACAACCCAGAGCCGCAAAATCACCCAACGGTGCCCACGTTTTCAATTATTTTCCTCACCAGAAATAAATGAACAATTGTAATACTATAACATTATATTGCGTTTAGTCTGGCACAGACCAATTCATTGCATTAGCAAGACCAAGCTAGGGCAAATGGGGGTTCTTATCGTGCTTGCCGAAGATGCGGGTAGGATTTCGCGAGACGCGAAAGAATACTTTCCGCTTTTTTAGAGTCATTTTTTTCGACTTGCCTCGCCACGTTGACTAACTGAGCGTAAGCCAGCGTAAAGTCAGCGCTCTTATCTAACGCGCTGAATAGGTGCTCAATACTTTCTTCTTGGCGCTCTTCCGATAGCGACATTTGTCCACTTAAATAATCTTGGCGAGCCAACATATATTTCTGGACCTGGTGGGTTAATTCATCGCTTTGCGTTGGCAAGCTCAAACCCGCCGACGCAAATGCCTTCGTTAGTGCGGCCAACGTTAGATATCCCGGCTGTCCGCGTAGAAACGTGAAGCTAGGCGCTTCAAAAAGAACCCTTGGAAAATCATCCGTATTCATCGGCGCGCCGACGGAGAATTCGCGCAGTGCTTGATCATCAGCAAGATAGTGACCTAGAAGCTGCACCGGTTTGCGAATCGCCGCCAGCGACAAATCACCACGAATGGTTGGGACGGTAATTCGCTCAAGTAAGTTTTCAATGTTCAATTGGCGGAATGATTCCGATCCAATTAAAGCAAGCACCGGATATTTAAGGCCAAAACTACCTAGCCATGCCTCGGTATGCGGAAAGCTTTCGGTAAAAGTTTTAACGATAATTCGAACAAGCTGCTCATCCATCTGGTACAAGGGCAACCACTGACAAAAAAGCCCCTGTTGCGACAGACGCTCGCGCACGGCGTTAAAGTGCTCGATGGTATACAAAAAGCCAGCACCATCACGGGCCGGCTGAAACAAGTCGCCGATGATGACATCGTAAGAATCATTACTCATGCGGACAAAGCGACGCGCATCGGCGTTATAGAGTTGCACACGGTCGGATTCTTTAAGGTCTCGGTTGAAGTATTTGAATGAAGGCAACACGTCAAGCACTCCAGGCGTTAGTTCAACCCCGTCAATCGATACGCCGGGGTGCTGCAAGGCCGCACCACTCGTTATGCCCGTCGCTACGCCAAGCATCAATACGCGCTGCGGGGAATCATGCAATAAAAGCGGCAAATGCGCCTGCACTCGTTGGACGCGCAGTGCAGTTCTTCCCGTACCCCCCATTTGGAAACGATTATCTACCCGCAAGTTTCGTTCCGATCGGCGTTCTGTCACCGCCACCGAAGCGACACTACCGTCGTTATAAGCAATAATTCTCTCGCCAGGGCGAAGCGTGACCACTTGGATTATCGCCGGCAGCAAACCGGCCGCCGCCAGCGGTAGTAACGGCACCCAACGCGGTACCGGCAAAGGCCGCGGCAGCAAGGCGAGGTACCCAAATGCAAGACAAACGCCTGTCCACTTGATCCCAAGCGCCGGAATGGCGAGCAAAGCAATTACAGCGGGCGCAATCATCCCCCCCAGCGTATTCGCACTTAAGGCCCAACCGACGCCGCCACGTTCAGTTTTCGCTTGAGCAGTGAAGTGACAAAACAATGCACCCATTAAGGTGCACGCAACACCGTAAATTGGCAGCGCCAACAATAGCTCTGCACCGAGTACATCCAGCGGATCATTCCCCAGAAATTTACGCACGGCGCGATACATCGGTTGCGCATGCGAGAGCACAGCGATTCCCCCGAGCACCGAAAATGACAAACCCAATACCAAGTACGACTGGCGCTGCCCGACACGCCATCGGCCCCGTGTCAGGTGATAAATTAATCCACCGATAGCGCTGCCAAGTAAAAATATACAGAGCGTTGCGCTAAAGCTATAAATCGTGCCTTCAAATATTTGCGCCATCACGCGCACACCTAGTACTTCAAAGCCAATGCCTAAAAAGCCCGCGCCGAATAAGCGAAACCACAATGACTTTTTACGAACATACGTTTGTTTGTGTCCATTTGGAACTGCAGCAGATAATTTGGGCGCGCGAAAAATCGCGACAAAGGCGCATGCTGCCACCATTAAATTGAGCAGCAACAAAATCATCATCGAGAATGAAAAACCAAAACGCGGCATCAAAATAAACGGCACGAGCATGGTGCCACCCGCCGCGCCAATCGTATTGATTAAATAAACAAGACCAATTTGATCCGGCTTTTCCGTGAGGTGTCGATACCAATTTTCTGCTGCGGCAAGCGTTCCCCCCATCGCTACGGTCGCCGGTAGTAAAGCGATGAAGGTCGTTAGAAAGGCGACCGTCCAGTAGAGACTGGGAGCAGCATCTATGCCGAGCAGGCTATGAACAAGCACGTTTCCGCTTGGGCGGCGCCGGCGTCGTG
>JBCCFA010000164.1:0-8782 GCA_039029975.1 Pseudomonadota bacterium | reverse complement strand
CGAGAATATTCATCAACGCCACATCGCGTTCAATTACCGTTTTTATGTTCGGTCGGACAACTTTTACAATCACTTCGCGCCCATCTTTCAATGTCGCGGCGTGCACCTGAGCGATTGATGCGGAAGCCAATGGGGTTTGATCGAAAGACGCAAACAAATCTGCCACTTTGCCGTTTAGGGCGCTTTCAATAATGTCTTGGGCCTGGGCACCGGGAAACGGTGGCACTCGATCCTGTAATCGGGATAGCTCTATCGCAATGTCATCTGGCAGCAGATCACGTCGGGTCGAGAGAATCTGACCCAGTTTAACGAATATCGGCCCCAGTTCTTCCAAAGCCAATCGTATTCGTTCGCCTCTTGGTCCCTGCTCTTTGCGAAACCAATTCCACGGTAGTAGATACAGGACAAAGCGAACGGGGCCAAGTAAGGGGATACGAAAAAATAATTCGTCGACCCCATGCTTGATTAGCACCCGTTGGATCGAGAACACCCGGAAAATTTGTCCCGGCGTAATTAACTTCATCAACAAAATCTCATGTGGCTAATTTGCGTTTGATCCGAGTTTCCAAACGCTCTACTCGCAATGCCAATTCATCGACTTCTTGAGAAAACGCGAGAAGTTCCGCTGACGACGGCGTTAGGCGTTGTTCGTACTGGATAAATTCACTAGCATCTTGTTCCAGCGCATCGAAGCCGGCTTTAATTCTATTAAAACCCTCGCGCGCAAAACGACTCAATCTGTAAGCAACGGCGTCGTTAGTAAATTCCGCAAGCAGGTCTTCGAGATCGAGCTCCGCATTTTCCAACAAATCCTGGACTAATTGCGCCGTATTGAGTTCGCCCTGAATTTCTACCTGGCCGGCACCCATGCTGCGTCCGTCTCGTCTTTGCTTGGCGAGGGCAACGAAGTCTTGCACCTTACCACTCAAGGTAACGTCCGGGGCATCGACGCTATCTGGTAAGTCCCGACTCAGCGTTAGCTTCGCTGCGGAGAAATACGCGTATATATTTAACCCGATTCCCTCAATTTCGAGCAATACGGTTTTCCCTTCGAGTTGCGCCGCGATCTCAAACATTTGTTCGTCGCGGCGAATCATTTGATTGATCCCAAAACTGATCGGGTTCAAAAAAAGATCCTTATGTTTTTGGTGTTCGTTGCTAGTTGATTGTTGCATATTCAGAAGCATCCGCACTGTCTCTGGATGAATGAAGCTATAACCGTATCCCTTCGTGCAAGGCAACAATCCCCCCGAGGATGTTGTGATATTTGCAGCGCTCGAATCCCGCATCTTGCATCATAGCAAGCAAATCTCCTTGTGCTGGGTGCATTCTGATTGATTCGGCAAGGTACTGATAGCTTTCCGAATCATCAGCGATAAGACGACCAAGTTTGGGTAGTACTTTGAACGAGAATGTATCGTATGCGGCAGATAAGGCATTTATTTCAAGCTTTGAAAATTCCAAAACCATGGCTTTGCCGCCTGGCTTAAGCACTCGGAACATTTCGTTCAAGGCCACTTGCTTGTCTGTGACATTACGCAAACCGAACGCAATGGTCACCAAATCAAACTCGAATTCGCCGAAAGGTAAGCTTTGTGCATCTGCTTGGGCAAAAACAATATTACTGCCAGCGTTTTCGTCGATGCACCGGTCGCGCCCAATCATTAACATCGCTTGATTGATGTCGGTCAAAACAACCGTGCCTTGCTCGTCTAGAGATCTAGCGATCAACCGAGATATGTCACCAGTGCCGCCGGCCAAATCCAGTGCCTTGGATCCAGTACGAAATCTTGCTGCGCCGACCATGAAACGTTTCCAAAATCGGTGTAAGCCAAACGACATGAGATCGTTCATTAAATCGTATTTAGACGCCACCGAATCGAAAACTTCTCGGACTTTGCGAGTTTTCTCGATGGGAGAAACTTGGGTATACCCGAAATCGGTTATCCGATCGTTATCCATGGTGAAAAACCTCAGCCATCGCGTGACGCACCAGCCTCTTCAAGACGCTGCAAATATAACTGCCAATTTTCCGCTTCATTATCGCCGAGCTCGTAGAGATAGTCCCAGGTATAGAGGCCGGTATTGTGGCCATCATCGAAATTAATTTTGATCGCATAGTTGCCGACCGATTCGATACCTACCACGCCGACATTTTTTTTATTCGTTTGTAAGACTTCTTGTCCTTTGCCATGCCCGCGCACTTCAGCCGAGGGAGAAAAGACTCTTAGATATTCATACGGCAGCTGGAAATTTTTGCCATCATCGAAACGCACTTCAAGCTTTCGAGACTGTTGGTGAAGCACGATATCTTGTGGAATAGAATTTGTCATTTTTGGTTTTTAACGATCAATTGCGCCGCTTAGTGAATTCAAATGTTATAAGTAGTATCACTATTTACGCCCGAATCTTTCTTCGAAGAAGCCTCACAAGATATATTTAGCCAAGTCTTCTTGCTTAACGAGTTCGCCTAAATGAGTCTGAACATACTCAGAGTCTACCGTTACTGTTTGACCGGACATACTTGGCGCGGTAAACGATAGAGCTTCTAAAAGACGCTCCATAACAGTATGCAATCTTCGCGCACCTATGTTCTCGCTTTGCTCGTTAATGTCGAATGCGATTTCGGCAATTCGGCGAACACCACTTTGTTCGAATTCTATCGAAACGCCTTCTGTGTCTAATAAAGCTTGATATTGTTCAGTCAGCGAAGCGTGTGGTTCCGTTAGTATTCGCACGAAATCCTCTGTCGCCAAGGCGTCGAGTTCTACCCTGTTAGGCAACCGTCCTTGCAATTCCGGAATCAAATCAGAGGGTTTGGACAAATGAAACGCACCGGAAGCGATAAAAAGAATATGATCGGTATTGATCAATCCATACTTCGTGCTAACGGTACAGCCTTCCACCAGCGGCAACAAATCGCGTTGCACACCCTCTCGAGATACGTCCGGGCCGCTGGTTTCGGATCGTTGGGCAATCTTATCTAACTCGTCCAAAAAAACGATACCGTTTTCTTGGACGTTCTCCACGGCAGACGCGCGCATATCATCTTCGTTAATTAACTTGGTTGCTTCCTCTTCTTTCAGTAACTTCAACGCATGCTGGACCTTCATACGTCGCGATTTTGTTTTTCCTTGACCCAAATTTTGAAACAAGCCTTGCAGCTGATTTGTCATTTCCTCCATGCCTGGGGGCGCCATAATTTCAACGCCAACGGGATTTGCCTCAACCTCAATATCTATCTCCTTGTCGTCCAACTTGCCCTCACGAAGCATTTTTCGAAACTGCTGACGGGTGCTGTTATCCTCAGAGCCGCTTGGATCTGCCGTTCTTGCGCTCGGCAACAGAGCATCTAATACTCGTTCCTCGGCAGCATCATCAGCCTCTGACCCAACTGAATTCATCGCATCATTACGGGCCATTTTCACCGCCACATCGACCAGATCTCGAATGATCGATTCAACGTCTCTGCCCACGTAGCCGACTTCGGTGAATTTCGTTGCCTCGATTTTAATGAAAGGCGCGCTAGATAATTTCGCTAAACGGCGCGCGATTTCTGTTTTACCAACGCCCGTTGGCCCGATCATCAAAATATTCTTCGGCGTTATTTCGTTGCGCAGCTCAGGTTCAATTTGCGCCCTACGCCACCGATTCCGCAGCGCTATCGCAACCGCTCTTTTCGCGGCGCTTTGCCCAATGATGTGTTTGTCTAACTGATCGACGATTTCTTGAGGAGTTAAGGCTGTCATAAATATTCTATTCGATGTCGAGAGCTTCAATTACCACGTTGTTATTGGTGTAAACGCAAATGTCACCAGCGATCTTCAAGCCTTTTTCAACGATTTCCTCGGCCGACATGTCCGTATTCTGAATTAGGGCTCTGGCAGCGGCGGTCGCATAGTTACCACCGGAGCCTATCGCCATCACAGAATCTTCGGGTTCAATGACATCACCCGTTCCAGAGATAATCAACGAATACTCTTTATCGGCCACCGCCAGTAGGGCTTCTAAGCGACGTAACATTCGATCGGTCCGCCAATCCTTTGCCAATTCAACCGCGGAGCGCATTAAATTACCTTGATGCTTTTCTAGTTTTGCTTCGAAACGTTCAAATAAAGTAAAGGCGTCGGCGGTTCCCCCGGCAAAACCGGCGATCACTTTTTCATGATACAAACGCCTAACTTTTCGGGCGTTCCCTTTAAGAACTGTCTCCCCTAATGAAACTTGACCGTCGCCGCCAATCACGACTTGATTGGGCCGCCGCACGGATAAAATAGTGGTGCTACGAATTCGCGCCATGCTGACTCTCTAATGCCGGAGGATTACGCAGGGAATTGTACATGATCAGTAGGCTCGATTACGCCGCAAACCGCTACGTTAGGTAACGGCGAGAATTCGCTCAGTCTTTTCTTTTCGCGCGAGGATGAGCCGAATCGTAAACTTTAGCCAGGTGCTGAAAATCCAGGTGCGTATAAACTTGGGTGGTAGAAATATTGGCATGGCCCAATAATTCTTGGACCGCTCGCAGATCACCCGACGATTCCAGCATATGCGTAGCGAACGAATGGCGAAGCATATGAGGATGCACGTTGAAATCGATACCTTGGCGAAGCGCCCAAGCTTTTAAACGTTTCTGGACGGTTCGAGTAGTCAGTGCTCGTCCACGCTGGCTGACGAATACGTAAGATTGTTTATCGGGAGAGGCGGTTGGTTTGACCTTGTACCAACATTTAACGGCCGTCATTGCTGGGCCGCCGACCGGGACTATACGTTCCTTGTTGCCTTTCCCAATAACGCGAACCTCCCCGTCCTCGAAGTCGATTTGCTCTTGTTTAAGGTTTACTAATTCAGAAACCCGTAATCCTGAAGAATACATAAGTTCCCACATAGCCGCGTCTCGAATCTCGACAAAGGATTGCGGCTCACCGCCAAGCAACGACAAGGTTTGGTCAACATCCAGCGTTTTGGGGAGTTTCCGCGCCGCCTTTGGCGCTTTAACTTCACGCGCCGGATTATCTTGGCGTGCAGCGCGATCAACTTGATACTGAAAAAAAGTGCGCAAGGACGATAAAAAACGCGCAAGCGTTTTACCGCTTTTTCCTATTCGGTGTTGCTCCGTGATGAAGGCACGAACGATGAACACGTCGACATCTCGCCAAGTTGCGAGCGTTTTATTTTTGCAAAAGGACAAAAAAAGCTTTAGGTCTCGGCGATAAGCATCGTTTGAATGCGCAGAATAGCGGCTTCGCGAAGCGAGGAAGCTTGATATTGCTTCCTCGGAAAGCTGCGCTTCGTTTTGCATCGTGCTAATTGCGAGCCACCCATGGGTCTGCAACGAGACAGACAATATCTGAGATGTAGCCAAGAAACTCGGTGCCCATGTCAGCAGTGAATCTGCCATCGTCATCGCTTTGTATCGCGATCACACCGCTCCAGGTCCCAGTAGATAGTGGCAACATCGCTGCTGAGCCGGATAGTTCTTCCTGCTCAGGCCACAATGCTTCCTTTATCGGCGCAGATACGCGGCCACAGCTGGGACTCTGTTCTTCCAGCAGGCCTGAAAACAACGCCTTCCGAGGATCATCCTTGCCAACAAATTCTTGCAATCCTTGTTCTTCAACGAATCCGAGCTCAGCAAAAACTAATACGCCCACGCGGTCGGCATTGAAATGCTGCTTTAATTGATCACATAACGTTGAAAAAATCGCTCGCGGACCGGTAGCCTCCATTAATTGCAAAACCAAATCATGAATGCGTTTGATCAATGCTTCGTTCGCTCGTGCATTTTTAATCATTATGTCTTGCGTCGTTTTCAAGCGTTTATTCTCTTCACGGAGACTTACGAGTTGTTTCTCTACCAAGGAGATCGCGTCGCCGCTTTGGTGCGGAATTCTGAGCTCTTGGAGCAGCTCAGGATATTTATTGAAAAATTCCGGTTGACCTTGTAGAAAACTCATAACACTGGCATCACTCAATATTTCAGTGCTGTGTGGTGCGTCACTCGATTCGCTCATATGCTTATTTTACCCTCGAATACATAGGTGGCTTCTCCGGTCATCCATACGGAATCGTTTTCGTTGCCGGACCATTCAATGCGCAAATTACCCCCCGTGAGGTGCACTTCGACGCTGTCGTCTAAACGCTCCCACAAACGACCAACCACAACCGCTGCGCAGGCTCCGGTTCCACACGCAAGTGTTTCACCAGCGCCGCGCTCCCACACGCGCAGGCTAATTGAATCTCTTCGTTCAATATTCATGAAACCGGCATTTACCTGTTTCGGGAAACACTCATGCTCTTGTAAGGCCTGACCGATTTCCTCAACCGGAAATTTTTGCGGCTTATCTACAGGAAAGACAACGTGGGGATTACCCATCGAAACCGCACCCACGCTGAAAGTATCGTCACCAACGGTTAAATCATAGGCGGTCTGCCGGCGAGGAAACATGCTTGGAATTCTAGCAGGTTCGAAGATCGGCGACCCCATATCAACCCTAACTGCACCAGAGTCTTCAATGAGTAGTTCGTAGGGGTGACTGGCAATCTCAACTTTGATTTTTTCGGGATTGCCATCCAAACGTTCGTTCAAGTACTTCGCCACGCAGCGTACACCGTTGCCGCAGTGTTCCGCAGCCGAGCCGTCTTGATTGAAGATTCGGTAACTAGCGGCGACGCCCGGCGTGACACTATGTTCGATTACCAATACCTGATCGCAGCCAACGCCAAAGCGTCGATCTGCGACGAAACGAATCTGCTCAGCCGTTAGGGAAAACGCCTCTTGTAGACAATCGAGCAAGACAAAATCGTTGCCCAGGCCGTGCATTTTGTGGAAAGTAAGCTGCATCAAACCGGTCATCTGGAAGTTGAATGGGGCGCGTGAGGCCGCTGATCCGAGGAAGTCTTAGTATAGCATTCGCGGCGCTAAAACGAGATCAATGGCAACTATGGATTTGCGCCAATAGCCACCGCTTGGACCTTAAAACCAAGGCGCTCAAGGGCTTTCAGTAAGCCGGTCTCTCCCGGGAGGTGTAGGGCCCCAACGGCAACGAAGATATCCCCCTGTTCCATCCATGGCTTAATGCGGTCGACCATTACTTTGTTTCTATCGGTAAACATACGCTTCACTAGCACCGCATTAACCGGCGTACGAACACCATCGCTAAACTCAATCATCCCCTGCAAGTCTTGATCGAAGTATAAATCGACCATCGCCGAAATTTGCGCTTGGATTTGCCGATAGTTACACACAGACTCTGCAAGTAAAGAAATCTGAGTTTGCTCGCTTAGTTTGTCGAACACGCCCAATTGTTCGTCTATCGTCTCGATAGCTAGAACAGTGTGGCCCAATTGGCGGGCGGAATTCATCAATTGAAAATCCAAGGGCACCCCTTGTTGGTCGGGTGGCAGCGCTAGCGTAAGGTACGCTGCCCAAGGGCGGACCCTATCGACAGCACGTTGCTCGACGCCATGCCGTTGCAGCAATTTCTTCGTAGCGCGAAACAACGACGGATGCAATTGTGTCGATAAACGTTCGCCTCCCGAGTAGAACATTCGCGCCGCGATAACGCTCTCGGTTTCGGCAGTAAACAGAACCTCCATCGCAAACTTCGAGACACTTTCGAGTGCCGGCTGGACTTTCGCGGCTAACGCCGTAATCCGCGGGTCGGACAAATGCATGGTGCCAAACAAAAAACTCTTTGCGCCGGATTCGTGCTGCACTGACCATAATAACCCCTGTGGGTCCGTTGATTTTTCGATTTGCTTTTCGGGCTGACTGTGAGCGGGATCAGCAAATGCGTAGGGCGAACAATCGTACTCAGCAGCGTAAATGCTCCAAGAAACAAAGGCCAGCATCCCGAGGAATCGGCCAAGAAGGCTAGGCAGGCGCATCATCACCCAAATTCAAACTCGGATTCTGATTGAGACTCTCAAGCTCGGATTTTATCGCAAGGTAGGTATCGTCCTGCCTTAATTTTTCACTCGCATTTTCTTGGGTTTTGCCGTGCAGGCGAATGAGGCGTACTTGCGACAATGGATCGGATTCCGATTTCCAACTCACCAACAGTTGTTTGACCGCAGGGCGATCGTTACACACCAACAACATGTCGCAGCCTGCGTTTTTCGCAGCATCTGCTCGCGCAAAGATGTCGCCTTCAGCATGTGCACCTTTCATCGACAAGTCATCGCTGAAAACAGCGCCTTTAAAATCACACTCGCCACGCAGAATATCCTTAATCCAAACTTTGGAAAAACCGGCCGGTAAACGATCAACTTGCGGATACAAAACGTGCGCAGGCATCATGCCTTCAAGCTTCTGAGCTAAACGTCGAAAAGGAATTAGATCGGCCGCCGAAATATCATAGTAGCTGCGGTCATCAACAGGTAACTCGTGATGTGAATCGGCAATTACCGTGCCGTGCCCCGGGAAATGCTTACCCACTGCCGCGACGCCTCCGGAATGCAGGCCGGCGATAAACGCCCGAGCAATATCGACAACAACTTCTACTTGTTCGTGAAACGCTCGATCGTTGATAACGGTACTGCTCCGATTATAGCGGTCTAATACCGGTGCAAAACTAAAATCAACGCCTACTGCAGCGATTTCTTGGGCAAGCAGCCAAGCACATTGCTCGGCCAGTCGTAATGCCTCAATCGGTTCCTCGTCATAAATTGAACCAAATACTGCCGCTGGTGGTAGTTCGGTAAACTCTTGCCGAAATCTTTGCACTCTCCCGCCTTCTTGATCGACTGCTACCAAGAGTTTCGGTGTGCGTAAATTATG
>JBCCFA010000163.1:0-8828 GCA_039029975.1 Pseudomonadota bacterium | reverse complement strand
GTGGAAAACGAACCAGAAAGAGCCGCTCAGGTTGCAACTGAAATCGAGAAAGATTTTAAGCCCAATAATGACGTAGTTAGTAATTTGAGCGATGACCAGTCCATTGCGAACGACACAGTCCATCTTTCTGAGTAAATACCCTTCATAGTCGCGGAACTCATACCGTTCGGTTTACACTAGCTTGGTGTTCACACGAGGTACGGTTTGTGCCGACTCTCTCCCGATTTGGTTTAGACAATAAAATAGTGATCGTAACCGGCGCCGGGCGTGGAATCGGTCGAGTGATTGCCAAAGAAGCCGTCCAATCTGGTGCCAAGCTGGCGGTGGGCAGTCGTAGCACCGACGAATTAGTGACGCTGGCTGAGGAAATAAATGACATGGGCGGTCAATGCATGTTTCACCCCCTTGACGTGGTCAGCGTTGGATCCATTCAATTGTTCATGAACGCTGTTGTCGACCATTACGGTCAAATTGACGTGTTAATCAATAATGCTGGATACAACAAATTTATGCCCATGCTGGACTATGACGAGGCAACTTACGATCAGATCGTTGATGCAAATTTAAAGAATGTCTTTTTTTGTTGCCAAACTGCTGCTCGCTACATGATTGAGCGCGGCAACGGTGGTGCGATAGTCAATGTGAGTTCGCAAGCTGGCATGGTTGGCGCGCCAGATCGTGCACCTTATAGCGGGGCTAAAGCTGGGGTTAATAATCTTACTCGCACGATGGCTGCCGAGTGGGCCGAGCATCGCATTCGTGTTAATGCAGTTGCGCCTACCGCAACGCGTACACCGCTTGGCGAACAATCGATGAAAGACAGCGCAACGTTTCGCGAAGGCGTTCAGGCAAATATCTTATTGCGCGGCGATCTAGCCGAGCCAGAAGAAATTTCTGCCCCCATTATCTTTTTAGCCTCCGAGGCAGCGTCCATGATCACCGGACACACATTAGTAGTGGACGGCGGTTGGACAATTACTTAAGCCAGAAACAATTACAGATTTTGCCGACTTAGCTATTCTCGGTGTTCGCATCTACCGCTTCTCTATGATCGGGGAAGTGCCTAAGCATTCTTTTGCAGTAGGCGCTCACCTGAACCGGGTCGTTAAACTCAACGTTCCTTTTCGGTTTTTTTGGCTGGCGCGGAAATCGCCCCATGCCGGCAAGAATGCAATACCAAGACGTTGGGCTGTAGGTTAATTGCCCGCCTTGTCGTTTGAGTTCTGCTAACAAATCGCCGCCGCGATCCCATACGTCGAGAATTTGGCGAAGTGAGTCTGAAGTGTTTTCGTTGTCGCGATTTTCTATCCAATAATCGCTATCGTCGCGGGTATTTAACTTATAGTGCAGATAAACGTAATCTTTAATGCCGTCAAATATGGCGTTAATCTTTTGATTGAATTCGCTTTGATATTTGTCTGTGAACGCGCCTTGCGCATACCCTTGGATAAAATTCTCAATCGTTTCTTGCACGATCATTAGCGCGGTTGCCTCTAGCGGTTCAATAAAACCTTGGGAGAGCCCAACGGCGAGCACGTTTTTTTGCCAGGCTGTTTCAACCCGACCGACGCGCATACGTAAATGCCTCGCTTCAACGTCCTTGTCCTCGAGCCCGACATGCGCGCGCAACTCGCGCTCCGCCGCCTCTTTGTCCAGATGCGCGGAAGAATACACGTAACCGTTACCGAATCGGTTTGTTAAAGGGATTTTCCACGCCCATCCACTGCTTAGCGCAGCCGATTGCGTTTCTGAAGGCAAGGAATTGTCTTCAGGTAAGGCGCTTGGTATCGCGACGGCTGCGTCGTTGAATAATAAATTGGCGTAGGAAAGATACGGCACCTCCAGCGTTTTGCCGATCAACAAGCTCGCGAATCCAGTGCAATCAATGAAGAACTCGGCATGAATATCGGCGTGGTCGCCGGTGACAACATGGCTAATATTTCCGTGTTCGTCTTGCCGCACCTCGTTAACGGTATCAATGACATGATTAACACCAAGCTGGATCGCTTTGTCTTTCAGAAATTGGCCGATCAAGTTCGCATCAAAATGGTAGGCGTAGTCCGCTTCGTAACCGCTTGCCTTATCCGGCAACGGGGCGCGATGATTCTTCGCTAGAAATTGCGAAATGAAAAAAGCATCCGGATGGGCGTGCACATTGATATTGCGATTGCGCAAGGTCGTGTTGTGAAAAAAAGCCCGCACAGATTGCTCATCGCTGAGCGAGAAAAACGGATGGTAGTAGCTGCGATAGCCTTTTTTTGTCGCCCAGTTCGGAAATCGAATGCCACATTTGTAAGTCGCGTTACATTGCGGCATCCATTCTGATTCAGAAATGCCGAGGTTATCAAAATATCGTCGCATCTTTGGCGTAGAGCCTTCGCCCACACCAATGATGCCAATGGTGGCGGATTCCATGAGTGTGATATCAACATCGAAATCGGCCCACGCGGTTGCCAACGATACCGCGCTCATCCAGCCAGCCGTGCCACCACCGATGATCAGGACAGTTTTGGGTGGTTTGGGAGAATCAGACATCGTTGTTGTGGTCGCGAAGTGTTCGTGGCATAGGTAAGAAGTTTACGTTGCAAATCTTCAAAGCGATCTGTTTCGTCGCGTTTCCGCGTCACCTTCATGCTCGAAGTTGACGTGCATTGCAGGACGCCAGTGCCTGATCAATCGGGTAAAATAGGCACCATTGTGACGATTGGCCGGAGCAAATCAAGTAGTTGAGGTTGGTTTATGTTAACGACAAGTATGAATTTTAATTTGAGTGACGAAATTGAGGCGCTGCGCGACATGGCGCACAAATTCTCTCAGCAGGAAATTAAGCCTTTGGCAGAGCATATGGACGAGACCAATGAATTTCCCCGCGCGCAATTGTGGGAGAGCATCGGCGAACTTGGCTTGCATGGGATAACGGTTGGTGAAGAGTACGGCGGCGTCAATCTCGGTTATCTAGCGCATTGTGTTGCCATGGAAGAGGTGAGTCGCGCCTCAGCGTCGCTCGGATTGAGTTATGGTGCGCATTCGAATTTGTGCGTGAATCAGATTCATCGCAATGGCAGTAGCGAGCAGAAAGCAAAATATCTACCGAAGTTAGTTAGCGGAGAACATGTTGGTGCGTTGGCGATGTCTGAACCGAGCGCGGGCTCAGATGTTGTTTCAATGAAATTGCGTGCGGATTTAAGCGGCGATACTTTCGTTCTAAACGGCAACAAAATGTGGATCACTAATGGTCCGGATGCCGATACTTTGGTGGTCTACGCAAAAACTGAACCAGATGCCGGGCCGCGAGGTATAACGGCCTTTATAATCGAACGTGATTTTGCAGGCTTCTCTACAGCGCAAAAGCTCGACAAGCTCGGCATGCGCGGTTCAAACACATGCGAACTCGTGTTCGAAGATTGCGAAATCCCTGTTGAGAATGTGTTGGGTGAGGTGAACGGCGGAGTGCGCGTATTAATGTCTGGCCTGGACTACGAACGAATCGTCCTGGCCGCGGGTCCGGTTGGAATTATGGCCGCCTGCATGGATGTGGTCGTTCCTTACGTTCATGACCGTGAACAATTTGGTCAGTCGATTGGTGAATTTCAATTGGTGCAGGGCAAGCTCGCAGACATGTACACTACGATGAACGCCTGTCGTTCATACGTCTATGCCGTTGCGGCGGCCGCTGATCGGGGCGAAACAACCCGTAAGGATGCTGCGGGATGCATTCTCTACGCTGCCGAGAAGGCAACACAGGTGGCACTTGACGCCGTTCAGCTACTCGGGGGCAACGGTTATATCAATGAATATCCAACAGGACGATTCTTACGTGACGCGAAACTCTATGAAATTGGCGCCGGTACCTCCGAGATTCGCCGTATGTTGATTGGTCGCGAAATGTTTGAAGAAACGCGCTAAGCATTAAAGGGGTTCACATGTTAGACAACTACAAACAGTACAAAGCACTGAAACTTGATTCGCCCGCCGACCGCGTGTTGCGAATTACGTTTGATAAACCTGAAACGTATAACTCGTTGGATAAGCACGGGCATAACGAGCTTACCTATATATGGCGGGATATCGATGCGGATCCTAATGTGAGCGTGGTGATTCTCACTGGCGCTGGACCGGCATTTTCTGCCGGCGGCGACTTCGGCATGATCGAGGAAATGATCGAAGAACATCATGCCATGGTTAACGCTTGGAAAGAGGCACGCGATTTGGTTTACAACATCATCAACTGCTCAAAACCGATCGTATCTGCTATCAACGGCGTGGCGGTCGGCGCTGGTCTCGTTGCCGGTTTGCTAGCCGATGTATCTATCGCCGGGAAATCGGCAAAAATTGTCGACGGACATACGCGTCTCGGCGTAGCCGCCGGGGATTCGGCTGTGATTAATTGGCCGTTGCTGTGTGGCATGGCAAAAGCCAAATACCATTTGCTTACCTGTGAGCCCATGGACGGTCCCGAAGCAGAACGCATTGGCATGGTGTCGTTATGTGTAGAAGACGACGAATTGCAGGATAAAGCGCTGGAGGTCGCAACGCGCTTGGCGAATGGCGCGCAGTCGGCGATCCGTTGGACCAAGTATGCACTGAACAACTGGTACCGAATGGCCGGCCCAGCCTTCGATGCTTCAACGGCTTTGGAATTGCTGGGATTTTGCGGGCCCGAGGCCCAAGAAGGGGTTAAGTCACATCGCGAAAAGCGACCGCCAAATTTCGATCCAAAATCTAATGCTTAGGCGAGTGTGTCTAGTTAAGCGATTTTTTTATTTTTGTTTCGCTGCGATATTGTCTGTTTTGAGAAATTTCGCTAGTCACTAAGCGGGCAATCAATTATTCTTTAAGTATCAAACACATCGGTCGAAGGATAATCTTATGAGCGCCGTACTACCACTGAGTGATAAACCGCAGGTTGCTGAAGTCGACGAGCAGACCCAAGATCGTATCCTTAACGCAGTACCTTGGAAGATGCTTACTTGGATCATGGTCAGCATAGTCGCGGTGTATTCGCTCTCCAGAGTCTATTTGCACCAGTTCGCCTACACCGTTGGCTTAGATTTCTTCGAACCCGAATTTGCGCAGTACTGGATGCCGTTGTTCTACATTCAGGCGAGCTTGAGCGGGGCTGCACTGCTAGGCGCTAGCTATTATTTGTGGCGTACTCGCACAACTGATTGGTCTATGGTCACGCCCGAGGTGGAGTTAATTCGGTACTTTCGCTTAATTGCGTTACTCATCGGTTACACCTTGTTGGTACTAATTAGCGGCGCGATTCAAGGGGAGAGCGACGCGGCTTGGCATCAGGTTGTGATTCGCGATACCGATTTCACGCCGACCCATATTGGTCTCTTTTACCTTTGTATCCCCGGCCTGATTATTTTTGGTATCACGTCATTCTTATACGCGAAAACTAGGCTGCCAATGCACAGCAAGCAATCGCTGCTCGCATTAGGCGTGGCGATTGGTGGGCCTGTGCTGATTATGCCAAACGTCGGTTTCAATGAATGGGGTCACACCTTCTTCTATGCCGAAGAGGTATTTGGTGCGCCCATACATTGGGGATTCGCAACCTTAGGCTTAGCTTTGCTTGGCTTAGGCGGCGTGGTGATTCATGTCGCGCAGCGAATGATGGAACTCATTGACGAGATAAGCGAGCAGGAAACGCAGGCTAGCTCGTAGATCGTTCGGCATGGGTATGCCCGAGGGCGACGCAAAATCGCCCATGCGCTCGTTGGCCAAACGGCTTGAAACGCGCGTTGATATCTTCCTGTTTACCGCCATTTTTTTTGCCATTGCTGGCGCCACGACTTTTGTCATGGCCGTTACCATGGGTGACTGGGAATATTGGGTAGACTGGAAAGATAGACGCTTCTGGCCTTTATTGCCGGTTGTCTTCTTAATCATTTTCCCGGCCGGTGTATCCGCGGCCTTGTGGACGCGGTTTCGTCTTCCGATTGCATGTACCGCTATCGTGGTGGCGTATTCGTTAATGCGCTGGGTAAGTGCCTACCTTAACTTCCATATTTTCGGCGGGTTTCCGCTGAGTTTTGTCTGGCCTTCGGTATTTATCCCGATGGCAATTATTCTTGACTGCGCATTGCTTCTGACTCGAAGTGCTTTTGTCACCGGATTGACGGGCGCCTTCGTCTGGGGAATTCTGATTTATCCAGTCAACTGGCCCTTGCTCGCTGCTTTTCATGAACCGCTCGTGTTTAACGGTGAGATGCTCACCGCAGCGGATCTCTTGGGCTATGAATATATTCGCACCGGGTTGCCAGAGTATGTGCGAATTGTTGAGCGCTCCGTGTTACGCACTTTCGGCGGCGTCGTTACACCCCTAACGGCTATTTTCGCTGGCTTCTTGTGCACGCTCGTGTTTTATGTGTTCTGGATCATTGGCCACTACCTCGCCAAACCGACTTGGCTGAAAAAAGTTTAGTTCGGCAATGACGCGACATTTCGCCCAAGGTCGTTTGCTAAAGTTTCTGCTCGTGACTATCTGTCTATTTGTGATCGGCGCTAGCTCAAGCTTGGTCTTCGCGCACGGCGAACGCGCGCAGCAAGCAAACGTTCGCATGCGTACCATCAATTGGTATGACGTGAGTATTTCACCAAATAAGTTAGAGATTGGCGAGCAGATGATTATCAAGGGCCGCATGCGCGTCTCTAAATACTGGCCAGATCACTTACCCTCCGTGACAGAAAGGGTATTTCTGAATGTGGGAACATCCGGGCCAAACTTTGTGCGATTGTCATCGCACATCGATGGGGTCTCAATGGTTCAGTCCACCTCGCTAGAAATTGGTCGTGACTACGAATTCGAGATGACCCTGAAAGCGCGACGTCCTGGCAGGTTTCATGTTCATCCAGTACTTAGTGTGCTGGATGCGGGTACGATGGTGGGTCCCGGTACCTGGGTGAATGTGCAGGGTGACCCAGGCGCATTCGAAAACACAGCCGAGACAATGTTCGGCAATCTAGTTGAGCTCGAAACTTTTAATTTAACGACGGTTTATTCCTGGCACGTGTTGTGGTTCCTGGTAGCTGCCGCTTGGCTTGGCTATTGGCTGCGGCAGCGACCTCTGTTAATTCCGCGGATCCGCGCTGTGAACGAACTCGAGTCCAGCGGCAAAGATGGCGATGACATCATTACTGACCGCGATCGCAAAGTCGCTATTGGGTTTGTCGTAGCGACCTTAATATTGGTTGTGATTGGTTATCAGTGGGCGAGTTGGAAATATCCAACCACTATTCCTTTGCGCACGTCTAAAGTAGATATTCCGAAAAAACCGGAACCGGCGCATCAATTAGATGTTAGCTTGGAGGAGGCCACTTATCGCATTCCTGGGCGACAGTTCGAAATGACTTTGGATGTGACAAACAAAGGTTCTTCTCACTTTCATGTTGGCGAATTTGTCGTCGCAAACATTCGATTTATTAATCCCGCATACAAAGCTGTGGAACCTATTGATAGTCATGATTTAGTGGCTTCCACTGGATTACGGGTGGAGAACGACGGTATTGGCCCTGGCGAAAGTAAAACCATCAAAGTGTTTGCGGAAGACGCGCAGTGGGAGACTCAGCGGTTGAGTTTAATGTTGAATGACCCAGATAGCGTCATCGCCGGCTTGGTTTTGTTCGAATCCGCCGATGGCGCGCGCGACGTCATTGAAGTAGGTGGTACCATTTTGCCGGTCTTCCGCTAATCTTGTTTGCACAATAAAGCACCGTAACGAGCGTTAACTCAGGCTTCCGAACAGACATGTGTTTAGGAAAACAGTCTTGTTATGCGACACCTAGTGTGACGTTCTTTCTTTGTTGGATTCTGTTTTCCCAGGGTGCTCTCGCCCATGGCGGCGTTGCCATGGAAGATGACCTTTGTATCATGAGAATTGGTCAGTACCGAGCGCATTTCACAGGCTATCAACCCCGCTTGCGCGCTTCGCAAGAATTCTGTGAAGACATTCCAGAGCTAGGCGAAGCAATCATTGTGTTAGATTTTTTAGATTCTGTGCTGCGGAAGAAGCAGATAAGTTTTCAGGTGATTTCCGATCCTAGCGGCAAAGGCGCTACCGCGGCGTTCGAAGATATCGAATCCGCGTTAAGCGAGGGAACCCATAACGTTCACAGTATCCCTAGTGATGTCTATCCATCGGGTAGTTTTAACGCTACGATATCGATTAACAAACCGGGTTGGTACGTGGGGGTACTTAGCGCCGCTGGCAGTGACGATGCCACACCGCTAATATCAGTTTTTCCTTTCTCGGTCGGCGTGCGCGATTACACGAATATGCTAAGCTGGATCGCAGTTATCGTGTTTCTATCTGGCGCATTTTATTGGTTGAGTGCGCGCCGACGATCAGAGTAATCCATGCCTTCGATTAATTCGGCTTATTCCTGCTGGGCTGCGCGATGAGAGTACTCCACCTTCTGGCAGTCTGCGGCGTTTTGTTTGGGCTTTTCCGAACCGCTCCAAACGAATTTCTGACGGAGAATTTATCTCTACAACGTGGCGCGTGGTTTCCGGGCGGCGACTACAGAGCAAGACCGGCAGCGGCGCCGACACCGGAATTTGATATTGATCCCAATCTAATTTGCCCGCCCGATAAGCAAGCCTGGCGAAAAAACCATCGCATTGACGGCGTGGAAGTGCAGGCAACTGAAGACTGTTTACCCGATAACCCGTGGGACGTGGCTGTTGCGGTAAAAGGTGCCAACAATGTGTCAATGGGCACGCTACATCAAAGTTTGTATGCCCCTGATGCCGTTACGAAGAGTGAAGATCGCGATGGAGATGGCGATCCGGATTTGATTGAAATACGGCTCGAAGTGAT
>JBCCFA010000162.1:0-8844 GCA_039029975.1 Pseudomonadota bacterium | reverse complement strand
TGGGCGCTAAGGACGCACAGCCAGTTGATAAGTTTAAAATGCAGCGCAAAGACATTGTCGAAGATAAGCAAGAAATCGTGGTAAAGGGCGGGCACGTTAGCCTAGTAGCAGGCGGCAACGCCATTTACCGTCTTTGGCCGCAGCTCGACAAATGGTTGAGCCAACGCGGCGTTTAGATAAAACGAAGACAAAATAACGATGAATGATTCCACAGTCGACCAAGCATTCAAAAACTACCCCTTAGACGTTGAGCTAAAGGGGCGTCCTTATCGTTTACGCAAGATGCAAGAAACGGATGGCGAAGAAATCATGAAATTCGCCGCCACCTTACCCCCACATGATTTGCTTTATATGCGTCGTGACATAACCCGCGAACAGGGTGTGGCGCGTTGGATCGCGGGTAGTCAGGAAGGCCGTATCCATTCTTTGATCGCCGAGAACTCCACTGGCGATATGGTGGGTTATTCAACCATTCACCAAGACGACTTGGATTGGACCAAACATGTGGCGGACTTACGGGTCGCTTTGGCAACCACCGAACGCGGCACCGGCTTAGGGCGCTTGTTGATCCGTGAAGCCTTCAATATCGCGCTGTCCTTAAATGTTAGTCGCGTCACAGCGCACATGACACCCGATCAAATTGCCAGCCGCAACCTGTTCCAAGAATTGGGTTTTCAGAACGAAGCACTATTGAAAGATCACGTCTGCGATCGGGAAGAGAAATTGCACGACTTACTGATTATGGCCTGCAACGTAGAAACTTTTCTCGCCACTCGGCAAGCTTTTGGGGTTGGCGCTTAAGTTCCTCCCCTGTAAGGCCACACTAAGCCTTTGACTGAATACATCCTATCGCCTGACACTTAATTGTCAGCTTGTTCACAGTTTCTGTGAGCTAGGCTTGTTGCCCACGGTTCGCTGAATTTTAATAGCCCCAACTTTAACACAAAGGTCGGGGAAAACATGCAACGCTGTAAGCAAGGTTTAATCATTGGCGCGTTGCTGTTGTTTGGTTTATCCGCGAAGGCACTCGAACTCACCCCGGTTATTTCATCAAATCTGTCGCAACCGACTTTTATTGCGTCCCCACCGAACGACGACAGACTTTTTGTTAGCGAACGCGGCGGGTCGCTTAAAGTCTTTACCAATGATGGCACTTATATCGGCGTATTTCTTTCCATCACTGGGGTGAATACTAGCGGGGAAGGTGGTTTTCTAGGGTTCGCCTTTCATCCGGATTACGACACCAACGGCTACATTTTCGTTAGTTACACTGGCAGCCCTGGCGGACAATTCTCAACGATTATTGAACGATACGAAACCTCGGCAAATCCGAACGTCGCGAGTTCAACCACCCCAAAAGAGATACTTACGGTCGCGCAACCGCGAACCAATCATAATGCTGGTTGGATTGGCTTCAGTCCGGTTGACGGGTATCTGTATATCCCGATGGGAGACGGGGGCGGTGGTAACGATACATTCGGTAATGGTCAAAACTTATCCACTTTACTCGGCAGTATTCTGCGCTTAAACGTAGACGCCCCGTCAGGCGTGCCGTATCTGATACCAGATGACAATCCCTACACAACTGAAGCAGGATTGGACGAAATTTGGGCGCATGGTGTACGCAATCCGTGGCGCGCAGGTTTTGATAGCCAAACCGGTGAATTCTATTTTGGCGACGTTGGCCAGGGCGCTTGGGAGGAAGTAAACCGGGGCGAAATCAAAGGGAATTTTGGCTGGCCGCTGCGCGAAGGATTTATTGCCACGCCTGGGAGCGTCGGTGGGGAATTGTCGCCGCGCGTTGATCCTCTGCACGTGTATCCGAACTTTCCAACCGTGCCTCGATCGGTGGTAGGCGGTGTTGTTTACCGCGGTCCGGTACTCGCCTTGCAAGGCAAATACTTATTTGCAGAATTTTATACCTCCGATATTTGGCAAATGGATTTAGATGGTAGCAACGTGGTGCCGCTAGCAAACGATCTTGGGTTTGGCGGTACGCCCATCGCGTTTGGTGAAGACACTAGCGGTGACGTATACCTGGTAGATTTGGGCGGTACGGTTTATCGTTTTGACGGCGAACAGGCATTAGCGACCGTCAGGCAAGTGCCGGTGTTACCGCTAGGCGCGCTAAGCTTGCTGGCTATGATTTTTGGTTTTATCGTTTGGCACAGGCGCACCGCTGAAAATTGATGGACAAGAATAGGCTGGAGTAACGCCGCGAGTAATCGACTGAGCGCGAGTATAGATTTTCGCTTGCCGTCCCGTAATCGACGCTACGCGCTCGACGACGCATGCTGGGCTGGCGCCACAGTAGTGCGCTGAGGACGCGCGCGATGATCAGTTTTACCGGGTTTGTAATGCACTTCTTTGGGCACGGCGACGGTGAAGGCGCAAAGATCACGTAGCCCCGCGTTTTCGGCCTCTTGCTCGATATATTGTTTTACTTTACTTGCCGTCGCTTGATTCACAATGCTGTTCATCACGGCATACTCTTGGTTGACTTGGGCGTTTGCGAACTGAGAAGTTTCTTCGTGAGTAAGTAAACTAGCAAATGAGGAAGTGACGCCCGGTGCACCGGCATCTAACATCAAGTCCATTGCCTGTTGGCTATGGTCGCGATCGACCATAGCTGTGATACACACCTGGTCTAACGTGATTGCGTTTTCAAGTGCCTGATTCAGCGCAATATTGGTCTGCGATCCTTGGTTTGGATTGAAATCCGCGTTATCTCGCCAGTGCGTATGTCCAGACAGATGGTCAATGGCATTAATGATTTGCTGCATATTGGCGTCAAACCGCTGGTTGGATAGGTGGCTTGGTAAATTGAACATGCCTTGGTTAAGGTCTATTTGGTACATGAAACCGCGACCGGGAAGATGCATTTCTCCGGCTCTTGCTACAGCATCAAAAACCACATCTGATTCATCGGAGTCGGCGACAATCAACAACACTTCTTGCTCGGCTTCCTTTGTAATCCGCAACCATCCTAATCGGTCCCGCAGGCCATGCCCTTCACAGTAATAAACGATTGGCCCATGGGCGCCAGCGTTGATGGCGGCCTTGGCCAGCTTGTCGCTATCGGCGTGGCTAGACGTACAAAAAATAGCGCGAAGATTACTTTTCATCGCGTGTTGATTTTGAGCGGGATTGCTTACGGTCTCCGAAGAAAGCAAGCGGAATTCGCTCCCAAGGTACAAATTGTCAGCCTGGTGACTAAACACCGCCCCGGATGCCTGCAAATGGAGTTTGCCATGTTCGACAATCAGTTTAAGCACGCGGTCTAAATCTTGATCGGGCACTAGTAGCTGCAGTTTTGTTTTAGCCGGACTGATCGGCGGAACCCAGGCACGCCACCAGTGGTCTTGCAACAAGGTGCCTCGGGCCTTCGTGATCATCGCATTAGCGTTTTGATCTTCTGTTAGCGCTTGAATAGTATCGCCAGCCGTGCTGGTGGGCAGCACCGCGGTAACAAATGATGCGTTATTTTTTGAACTAGTCATTTATTCGGTCACGCTCGGTTGATTGGTTAGGGACGAAGTGATTTCGTTTTTGCTTGGTGCTTCGGCGCGTCGTTCGCGTCGTTTCGTATATAAGCCTACAGACAGCACCGTTAGGATTGGACCAACGGAGGCTAGGGCTAAAATACCGAAACCGTCTGAGACGCCGACCACATTCGCGCCAATGCCGAGGCCCATCGCGAGTACCAAAGGCACCGTAATTGGACCCGTGGTTACACCGGCGCTATCCCAAGCGAAATTAACAAATTCGTGGGGTGCTCTAACTGTAAGCAACAAAACCAGTAGATAGGGTGGTACCAACATGTGAACTAGCGCTAAGCCGTAGGCCATTTTTACGACGCCTGCACCTATGCCTAGGCCAACCCCAACAGCCACGCTCTGCATCAATAAGCGGCGGGGAAAAGCGCCAACAGTAATGCGTTCAACGGTATCGCCTAGCGCGTTCAACGCGGGTTCCGCCAGCGTCGCCCCATAGCCCAGCAAGAACGCGAAACCAACAGCAACTAATTTGCCACTGTGCTCAGCACCAAATAAAGGTCCCTCTAAGTGACCTAGGCCCCATGGCACGATTTGCGCAAAAGCTAAGGGAATATTGCTACCGAGTTGCGTGCCAAGCGGCATTAAACCGAGCGTGATGCCTAAACTAAATAACGCCATACCGCCGAGCGCAAAACCAATGCCCAGTAATACATCGGTCGCTCGTTCCAAGCGATGTTTTAAGACAAACCGTAATACAAAATAGAAGAACAGGCATAGGGGAATAATTGCTCGGAACGCCCCAATAATCGCCTCCGCCGCGGCGTCCCATGTCGATTGTTCGGTATTCCAAAGTTCGTCCGCGGTGAATTCGAAATCGCGAACGTAGCGTTTCTTAAGCACGAGTTTGGGTTGGTTGATAATGATCTGACCGTCCTCCAAGACGGACGTGCTGCCACCGAAATCGATTTCGTAGTTATCTAAAATTCGACCGGTTGCTAAATATTGTTCGTGCTCCGCAGTTGAAATCGGGTCGTACTGAACCGAATGGCGTTTTACCCAGTCGGAAGCGCCGCCAGCCGCACCATCTTCAAGGCCCGTTGCTTGAGTTTGTAGGCTAGCGTTGTCCGCTCGGTAGTTTATTCCCCCGTAATAATCCTCGTTAACGTAATGAAACAAGGCGAGCAGCAAAACCGCCAAGATGGGAAACAAAGACGCGAGTGTGACGATGCCAAAGCCGGAATGCCCAGCGCCGCCGCTGCCGCTGGAGACGACGCGGCACACGCCAATTCCTAGTGCCAATACTAAAGGCACGGTAACGGGCCCGGTGGTCACGGCACCGCAATCCCATGCGAGCCCGAGAACATCATTAAGTAACGGGATTTGTGAAAAATAAACGGAAACGCCCAGGAGGGCAGCGACCACTGGCATGGCCATGTATTTCAACTGCCATCCATAAAAGAAACGCAGCACCCCCAATACAACTGCTATTCCAACGCCCACTCCAACGCTAGCCACCAGCTGACCAGAATAGTCATTCAATAGACTGTAAAGCAGTGGTTGTTCGGAAGGCGCAATGCCGCTGCCCGCCGCTTTTAATACGGCAATTGCAGGTTCTGCGAGCGTGGCGCCAATGCCCAATAAGAACGCGAACAGTAATATCACGACCATATTGCTGTTGCGGGGCAAAATGCTGCCAATGGTTTCGCCAAGGGGCATTAATCCCAGGCGCAGACCTTCCATAAAGAACATCAGCCCAACAGCTACGATGAAAATGCCGGTAGCGATCATGAGCGCAAATACCAGCGGTAATTTCAGCACCAACCACTGAAATACGACGAGGTAAGTGACAATAAACCAAATACCCTGCAGTTGTTTAGTAAAGTTGCGCTTCAAATACGGCCGCAGAATACGCAAGGTATCCCTTAGTCCAAGTTTAAAACGGGGGTTGTCAGTTGCGTTAGGCCCTTGGGTGCTCATAGGAGATTAGCTGTCGTAAGGATGTTTCGCCTGTAGCGGCGAGAAATGCCATTTCTGTAGCTTATTTAGCTATCTATTCGAGCTAGGGGAAAACGGCGAAGGAAAAAAAGAGCAGCCAGCGGCGCGCTACATGGGGAGGATACCGATCCGCGATGGCGAATCGATACACTGGCCGCTGGCCGAATCAGGGACAACTAGGTGAGTTACGCCCCAGTCCACGAATTAGATCAATATTGTCGCGCCAAAAAAACGTTGTGAATGAACCGATATGGTGCGTATCCACGTAAGGTAAAAATAAAACTCATTGGAATTCATATGCCAGAAGGGCCGGAAGTCAAAATAGAAGCGGACAAAATCGCCAATGCCTTGGTGGGCGTCTCCATGGAAGCGGTTTATTTTGAACAAACTCGTTTAAAACGATTCGGAAAGATATTGACGGATACTAAGGTGCTGTCCGTTGAGGCGCGCGGCAAGGCCATGGTGATTCGCTTCGATAATGAGCGATACTTGTATTCCCATAATCAGCTTTACGGTCGATGGTATGTCAGGCCGCGCGGAGAGTTTCCGGCCACCAACAGGACTTTGCGGGTCGCGCTGCATGGCGCAGAACATAGTGGTCTGCTGTACAGCGCTTCAGAGATTGCGGTACTCAGCGAGCCAGCACTGAATGAGCACCCGTACATCAAAAAGCTCGGGCCCAACCCATTGGACGATGCGCTAAGCTGGCAAGATTTCGTGGCACGGATTAAAGCGAAACGCTTTCAAAATCGTTCATTGGGTGCGCTGTATTTAGATCAAGCGTTTATCGCGGGTATCGGTAACTACCTGCGTTCAGAAATATTGTTTCGGGCGGGGCTCGATCCCGAACGTTCACCTAAATCGCTTTCGACGACTGAAATTTCACGCTTGGCTAGAGCAACAGTTACGCTAACGCGCCGCGCTTACCTCACGAAGGGCATTACGAACCCGGCTGGCAGAGTGCGTGAGCTTAAAAAACAAGGACACAAGCGGGGCGGTTATCGGTTCGCCGTGTTTGATCGCGCTGCTGAGCCTTGCTATGAATGTGGTCAAACAATCACGCGGTTAAGTCTCAATGGACGGCGTTTGTATTTTTGTAATGTTTGCCAGAAATAATAAGATGTCAATAATCCTCACCCACCGACCAAGGTCTTCATCTAAAAACTATCTTTCCTAACGCAATCATCGAATTTGAGCACTTAATGAAATCTTTTTCGCCGATAAAAATTATTGTCTTTTTTTATGGTTTTGTCTGGCTATTTTCGTCGGCAGGCGTCAGTGCGGTGGCCTGCGAAGCGGCAAGTCCGCGCCAAACTTTCGTCACCGAAAATTATCCTAATGGACTTACCTTTGATGTGTTCCGCAATGGCAAGCTCGTTGGCGAGCACGTGACGCGTTTTGAACAACAAGGCACTGATCTCTCGGTGGTGTCGCGAATGGCACTAACGATCAAAGTGCTGTTTTTAACGGTGTACGAATTCGAGTATTTGTCTGAAACGCAATGGTGCGAATCTGGGCTAAATTCGATGCGGGCATCAACTAATCGAAATGGGGAAGAAACCGTAGTGACCGCTAGCGTTGCCAACGGCGCCGTACAAATTCGTTCTCCCTTAGGCGAGTTTGCAGCGCCGCTCAATATTATGACCACTGACCATTGGAACCCTGAAGTAATAGGGCGACAAGAGGTGCTCAATACCATCACTGGCAGCGTGAACCAAGTCAACATCGCGCGGTGCGCGCAGGGCACGGAGTTGATAGAAAAAGCAAGCCCGGGCGCCATGTGCTACGAATATAGCGGCGATTTAACGACTCGGGTATGGTATGACGACGCTGGGCGCTGGCGCGGCCTGGAATTCAAAGGCGACGACGGTTCGACTATCAATTATGTCTGCAAACAGTGTGAGTGATGCCGGAAAATCCTAAAACAGTTTGGATTACCGGAGCCAGTAGTGGACTTGGCGAAGCGCTGGCGCACGAGTTTGCTAATGATGATCATCAAGTGTGCCTGAGCGCGCGATCCGCGGATAAATTAGCGGCGGTCAATAGCTCGCTGTCCAAGTCGGGCAAAGTTTACGCTTGCGACGTGACGGATGATTACGCGTTAACGACGACCGTTGAGAAAATTTTCACTGACGTCGGCGCTATCGATATTGCCGTCTTAAATGCCGGCGTTTATGTGCCCACACCGCTAGCAGATTTAAATGCAGACGACGCGCGCGGCTTATTCGAGGTGAATTTTTTCAGCATCATTCGAACAATCGAATTGCTCGTGCCGCGAATGACCGAGCGCGACGCCGGCCACATTGTAGTCGTTTCATCGGTGGCCGGTGACGTTGGTCTTCCCTATGCGTCTGTCTACAGCGCGAGCAAGTCAGCTTTGCATCGCTTGTGTGAGTCTTTGTATCCCGAACTTCAATCAAAGGGAGTCCTGATATCGGTTGTTAGCCCGGGATTTGTTAGAACCCCTGCGACGGATAAAAATGATTTCCCCATGCCGTTTATCATTTCAGCCGAGCGCGCGGCACAAGAAATTCGCGAAGGTATTGCCGCACGACGATTCGAAATTCGTTTTCCTTTTATGATGGGTTTTATCATGCGCCGTCTAGCGCACTTGCCAAAGCCATTGTTACTTTGGTTCACGAAACGCATGTTACGAAACGATGACGCCACTTGAACGCTACGTGGATTTCATGGAGTCGGTTGCGCGCTTCGATCTTACTTCCCTAGAGGAATTTATTGCGCAAGACGTGCATTTTGTTGACCCGTTTAACGATACCCACGGATTAGAGCACTATCGCCGAATCATTAAAGATATGGTCGCTCAACTTGATGGGCTGGCGATCGATGTATTAGAGAGCGCAATGGTATCGCCTAATCGGGCCTTAATTCGTTGGCGCTTGAGTGGTCGACTTTCTGCCTTCAAAGATAGACCTTGGGAAGTGACGGGGTGTTCGTCTGTTGCTTTTGATGATGATGGGAAGGTTAATGAGCACCTTGATTACTGGGACAGCGCTGGACAGCTTTACGAGAAATTCCCGCTCGTCGGCTCGCTGATGCGTTATTTAAGGCACAAACTCTCGGTAGAGTAAGTTCATTTGCTCATTGTGTTAGCGCTTGCGGCGAGAGCATAAGAAATTTACGCAGCACAAAAAACACTAATAATTTAATGCCTATCGGGATTGCCACATACAACAACATTAACAAACGCCCACTCTCTACCTGATCGAAATTTTCGCCGGCACCCGATTGCCCAAGACTCACAAATCCAATCAGGATAGCCGCGGCGAGAGCCAGCTTTGTTGCCATTGACCAAAGTGCAAAGGCCGTGGCAGTGCGTTCCTTGTTGGCGTTC
>JBCCFA010000161.1:0-8870 GCA_039029975.1 Pseudomonadota bacterium | reverse complement strand
TTGCGCCACTCGGCAGCTGGGCGGGCTGGACTACCTGCGTATTGACCGGGTTCACGGATATCTTTTGTTGCCATGGACTGGCCCAACAGCGTCACGCCGTCTGCAATATTAATGTGGCCCACCAGGCCTACCTGACCTGCCAAAGTCACATTGTTACCTAGCACGGTGCTGCCCGAAATACCGCTTTGCGAAACAAGCAAGCAGTTGTGACCGGTTTGCACGTTATGCGCCACCATCACAAGATTATCAACCTTCGTTCCCGCACCGATCGTTGTTGCACTGAAGCGCCCGCGGTCTATCGCGCAATTCGCACCAATTTCAACATCTGATTCAATCACCACATTGCCTAATTGCGGCGTTTTTACGTGCGCATTGTCGTGATAAACAAAACCGTAGCCGTCGCCGCCAATGCTAGCACCCGGTTGCACAATCACGCGATCGCCTATGCAACAATCCTCTCTGATCACCACTTGCGGATGAATCAAACAGTCTTCGCCTAGCTCGGCACGGTCCATTATCACTACATTGGCAAGCAGTTGGCAGTTATCGCCAATCTTAACTTCGGCACCAATGACCACGTTGGGCCCGATGGTCACGTGACTGCCTAAGGTGGCGCTTGGATGAATAACCGCGCTGTCGTGAATGGGTTGCTGGAAGGTAAGCTGCGAGCGCTGAAATAGGGTTGCGATGCGCGAGATTGCGTAATTGGGATTGTCATGAAAAATAACGGCCTTACCCGCGATCGCTTTGCCTGGGTGAACCACAAATGCAGGGATTGCCGATGAAGCCGCTGCGGAAGCCAATTTTTCATCTGCAACAAACGAGAGGGCGTTGGCCTGGTCATCTGACAATCCGCACAAACCAGTGATCATCACGGTGCCATCACCTGCGTATTCGAAATCAAATTGCTCGGCGATAGTCGCTACTGTGAAGCTATTATTGCTGCTCAATAGAATCTTCCTTTAATCAAAAGCTTATCGATTGGGTTGGTTCGTTGGGACAGCGAGAATAACAACTACGCGACTTTGTCACTACTGCTGCGCGCGAAATTCCGCCTAACGGTGCCCCGCGCGGTTGGAATCGCTATACAATGGCGCCATTTGAAGTTCGGTAGACATCAAACGTCCAACGGTTTAAAACCGGGGAACAGTAATAAGTTGAATAACCTTGGCGAAGAAATCAAAACATAAATCGAAGAAATCCAACGTTGAAAAATCAGCTGCTGCTGAAGTGCGGCAGTCGGGTAACAGTACCCGGCGGCCCGATTGGGCTGTGCTGATTTTAGCCCTGCTTGGCTGTGCCTTAACCGCCGGCTTAACCTGGCTAAAAATGAACCAGGCTAGCTTGCCATACTGCGATGCGGGTTCAGGTTGTGACGTTGTTCAAAACAGTCGGTGGTCGATTTTATTTGGTCTACCGATTGCTGCCTGGGGCTTTTTCACCTATCTGTTGATTGCCATTAACGGCTGGCGGAGTGCAACTCGCAGTAAAGCCTGGCGTTGGGTGGTGTTTTTCGCGACGATCGGCCTTGCGGTGAGTTTGTATCTCACCGCCGTATCGATATTCGAGATAAAGTCGGTTTGCGTCTACTGCCTCGTTTCACTCGGCTTAATGGGTGCCATTTTTCTGCTTGTATTACTCCGAGCGCAACGGCCTCAGTTTGCGGGCTGGCACCTAGGGTCGGCAGTGGTTGGGCTAGGGGTGATTGCGTTCTTATTTCTGCATTTTGCCGGTAAGTTCGATCCCAGTGCCGGACCGGAAGATCCCTACTTGAAAGCGCTGGCGATTCACTTGGAACAATCTGGGGCAAAATTCTATGGTGCCTATTGGTGTCCGCATTGTCAGTTACAAAAATCGGCGTTCGGTGCTTCAGGGAAGCGTTTGCCCTATGTTGAATGTACGCCTAGTGGTCCCAAAGGGCCCCGGGCGACCGATTGTCTAACAGCTGAAATAGCCGGTTATCCCACCTGGATTATTGGTCAACGTAGAATTGAACGTGCCGTTGCGCCAGTGCAATTGGCGAAGCTGTCGCGCTTTGAACCACCGGCGGGTTTAGCGCCCCCCGCGCTTGAAGTCGCCGAATAAGCCGCCAACATACGCTCATGTCCAACAGCCAGCCAACGGTCGCCATGTTGCGGCATCCGGCGCATTTTCTGAGCCTTGGTTTTGGCAGCGGCTTAGCCCCGAAGGCGCCCGGTACATTTGGCACCTTAGCCGCGATTCCGGTTTATCTGGCGCTCCAAAGTTTCTCATCCGAGATATTCGTAGTAATATCTATCCTATTGTTTTTAATAGGAATATACTTGTGCGGATTCACGGCAAAAACCTTGGGTACTCACGATCATTCGGCAATCGTATGGGATGAGATTGTGGGTTATCTCGTCACCATGACTTTTGTGAAATGCTCCCTATATACGGTTTTATTAGGTTTTCTACTGTTCCGCCTATTTGATATTTTGAAACCCTGGCCGATATCGTGGCTGGATAAACGGGTTCACGGTGGCTTTGGCATTATGCTAGATGACCTTATCGCCGCCATTTTCGCTGGCGCGATACTGGCATATATTGAATATTTATCATATATTTAGCTCTATATACTAGAACTAACCTTAATAAAGTTAGATAAACAGGCAGATGGTAGTTCACACAATAAAGCGCTATTTGGGGATAGCGGTGCTCATTGCAGTGCCCTTAGTAGCGGGCGCTGATATCTACAAATATGTGGATAAGCACGGCCGTATCCATCTGAGCGATAAACCCGCGCACGACGGCTACAAGCGCATCGTCCGCACCTGGAAAGGCTGGAAGGAAGCGCAAGTCGCTTACCGAGATAGCGCCAAAAATCGCAAACGCTATACCGCGGCAATCGACAGCGTCGCGAAAAAGAATCGCTTGCCGAGAGCGCTCGTGCATGCCGTTATCACGGCCGAATCTGCTTATGACCCCAATGCCGTTTCGCACGCTGGCGCCGTGGGCTTGATGCAGCTAATGCCCGGCACGGCGGAACGCTATGGTGTGCGCAATCGCAAAGATCCTTTAGCGAACATGGCGGGCGGTACGCGCTACTTGCGCGATTTGCTAAAGATGTTCGACAACAACCTGGTGTTAGCAATTGCTGCCTACAACGCCGGTGAAAATGCAGTGATCAAATACGGCAACAAAATACCGCCTTACGAAGAAACGCAAACCTACGTGCAACGCGTGCTGAAGTACTACAACAATTACAAGAAAATCATGTAAGCGCCGGCAGAGCGCCCGCCGCCAGTACTATTCGTCTGTCACACAACCCTCTGAAGCATTCTTCACGTTCTTAATGTATTTGTAGAGCGTGCCGCGTGTCGCCTTATAGGGCGGCATTTGCCATGCGGCTTCGCGTGCGGCGAGCGTGTCGGCATCTACGTCCATATCGATAATATTTTTCTCCGCATCAATCGTCACCAAATCGCCGTTCTCGACGAGCGCGATTGGGCCGCCAACCTGCGCCTCGGGCACAATATGGCCAACAATGAAGCCGTGCGAACCGCCGGAAAAGCGCCCGTCTGTGAGTAGCGCTACGTCCTCGCCCAAACCTGCACCCATGATTGCCGAGGTGGGCGTCAACATTTCTGGCATACCGGGCCCGCCGGCTGGGCCTTCGTAGCGGATGATCACTACATCGCCTTTTTTAATGTTGTTTTCTTCAAGCGCCGCCAGCATATCTTCTTCGCAATCGTAAACTTTGGCGGGCCCCGAGAAGCGCAAGCCTTCTTTGCCGGTAATTTTAGCCACCGAGCCACCTGGGGCTAAATTACCTTTCAGGATTTGGATGTGGCCGTTGTCTTGGATGGGCTTATCGAGCGGCATAATGACATCTTGTCCGGTTTTAAGCGCCGGGAGGTCGCTTAAGTTCTCGGCGATGGTTTTGCCGGTGACGGTCATGCAACTACCGTCGATCATGTTGTTATCAAGCAAGAATTTCATCACCGCTGGGGTGCCGCCAATGTTATGCAAATCTTCCATCACATATTTGCCGCTCGGTTTAAGATCGGCCAAAAATGGCGTGCGGTCACTAACGGCTTGGAAATCATCCACGCCAAGTTCAACGTCCACGGCGCGCGCCATGGCGATAAGATGCAGCACTGCGTTGGTGGAACCGCCGAGCACGGTAATTAACACCATGGCATTTTCGAAAGCTTGGCGCGTCATGATGTCGCGGGGTCGTAGATCAATTTCCAGCAAGTGCTTTACCGCTGCACCGGCGCGCCGACATTCGTCAATCTTCTCGGGATCAACAGCTGGAACAGATGACGAGTAGGGCAGCGACATGCCCATGGCTTCAATCGCCGAGGCCATGGTATTGGCGGTGTACATACCGCCACATGCGCCCGCGCCAGGGCAAGCGGATTGAACGATTTCGCTGCGACGCTGATCATCAATAGTGCCGGCGATGTAGGCGCCGTAGCTCTGAAATGCGGAAATGATGTCTAGCGTTTCGCCGCGTGAATGGCCGGGTTTAATGGTGCCGCCATACACGACTAGCGCCGGACGATTTAAGCGGCCGATGGCAATCATGCAACCTGGCATATTCTTGTCGCAGCCGGGAATCGACACATTGGCGTCGTACCACTGGCCGCCCATGACGGTTTCAATCGAGTCGGCGATGAGATCGCGCGATTGCAAGGAATAACTCATGCCTTCGGTGCCCATGGAAATACCGTCACTCACGCCTACCGTGTTAAAACGCATGCCAACCATATCCGCAGACTGCACACCTTCTTTGACGTATTCGGCCAGCTTCAACAAGTGCATGTTGCAGGTGTTACCCTCGTACCAAACGCTAGCAATGCCGACTTGGGGTTTATCCATGTCTTCTTTCGTCATCCCGGTGCCGTACAGCATCGCCTGGGAAGCGCCCTGAGAGCGCGGTTGCGTAATGCGTTCGCTAACAATGTTGATCTTTTTAGCCATCGAATAATTCCTTCGTGAATTGCTGCTTATTATTGGCTATTAACGCTAAGTCGGGTTAGATAAAACAGCCAAAATTTTAGCGCGCTGACTATACTGTGTAGAATGCGCGCAGCGCGCGAGGCGAAACACAAAGCACCTCTCGCACTTTTGAATGACCCGCAAACATATACGAGCCCGACCAGAAATGCCACCAAGTGATTCAGTGAACTGGATGCGACAAGCGTCGCGCTTTATCCGCGCGCATCGTCAAAAAACCTTTGTGATTTACATGGGTGGTGACGTATTAGCCTCGCAAATGCTGGATGAATGTGCCGAGGATATTTTACTGCTTGCTGGCCTTGGAATTCGTCTCGTGCTTGTGCATGGCGCGCGACCCCAGATAGACCGCGAATGTGCAGGTATATCGAATTCAGTAACGAAGTTCGTCAACGATATCCGCATCACCGAAATCGCCGACCTCGAGGCGGTAAAGCGTGCGGTCTTGACCACCCGTTCGGACCTTGAAGCAAAGCTGGCGCGCGCTGCGCTCGACACTGTCGAACGACACGGCGCGATTCCCATTGTTGGCGGGACCTTCGTGGTGGCCAGACCAAAAGGTATCGTCGCGGGGCAGGACACCGGCCTCGCCGGCGAGATTAGGCGCGTGGACACCCCGGCTATCAACCACTGCTTGGACGACGGTAATATGGTGTTGTTGTCGCCTCTGGCTTACTCGTCGAGCGGCGAAGCCTTCAATATGAATTCGCTTGAATTGGCCACGGCAGTTGCCGCCGAACTGCATGCGCATAAACTCATATTATTCAGCGAAAACAATTTAAGCGCAGCGGGTGAATCAGCAGCGCTTCGACAGCTTACCGTACAGCAAGCGCGTGAAGTCGAAGTGGCTGATAAAACCTTAACGCGGCAACTGAACGCCGCAATTGCGGCATGTGAGCAAGGCGTGCAGCGCGCCCACGTAATTAATTATCAGCACAGCGGTGCATTGCTCGAAGAATTATTTACCCGCGACGGTTGCGGTACTTTAATCAGCGATGCGCCGTTCGATCGCCTGCGTCCGGCAAAGATAGATGATATCGGCGGCATATTAGCGCTGATAGAGCCTTTGGAAGCGGTGGGTGTTTTGGTCAAACGATCGCGCGAAAAACTCGAAATGGAGATCGATTCATTTCAAGTAATGGTCCGTGAAGGCACGGTCGTTGCGTGCGGCGCGCTTTACGAGTTCAACGAAGGGCAGGCCGCAGAAGTCGCGTGCATCGCCGTCCATCCTGATTATCGTGGCCACGATTTCGGCCGCACCATGGTCACTCAGCTCGAGACGCGCGCAGAACAACACGGTATTTCGCAACTATTTGTGCTAACCACCGATGCGATTCAATGGTTTGAGGAGCAAGGCTATCGGCGCAAAGCGCTTGAAGATTTACCGGTGGAACGCCAGCTGTTGTACAACTACCAACGAAATTCACTCGTGCTCGGTAAACTCACAAGCCGCGATTAGGTTTGCTGCGGCCCGTCCGCCAATCTTTGATTCACCCTTAAGGGGAAATCGTGGTTGTACCAGCGAGTTCCTTTTCTTCCGCTTCTACCACTAATTCACCGTCGCGCACGGTGATAAAGATTTGACCGCCGCCCTGTAAGTCGCCAAACAAGAGTTGTTCAGCCAACGGCTTTTTGATCTTTTCTTGAATCAGGCGCGACATTGGCCGTGCGCCCATCAGGATGTCATGGCCATGTTCGGCCAACCATACGCGCGCTTCAGGGTCGACTTCCATTGTGACTTTCTTGGCGTCTAGTTGGGTTTCTAATTCCACCAAGAATTTATCCACGACATGGCCGATGGTTTCGGGATCGAGTGGATTGAAGTGCACGATACCGTCTAAACGATTGCGGAATTCTGGACTGAACAGACGCTTGATTTCTTCATTGGCGTCGCTTGAGTGATCTTGCATTGTAAAACCAATCGACGCGCGAGAAATGCGATCGGCACCCGCGTTGGTGGTCATCACAATAATCACGTTGCGAAAATCAGTCTTCCGACCGTTAGTGTCGGTGAGCGTGCCGTGATCCATGACTTGCAGCAGAATGTTGAAGACGTCCGGGTGTGCTTTTTCCATTTCGTCAAATAGCAACACGGCGTGCGGGTTCTTGGTGATGGCTTCGGTTAATAAGCCGCCGGTATCGAAACCAACATATCCAGGTGGCGCGCCAATTAAGCGAGACACAGTGTGGCGTTCCATGTATTCGGACATATCAAAACGCAGCAGTTCAATGCCCAGTATTTGCGCTAGCTGGCGTGTCACCTCTGTTTTACCAACACCCGTGGGCCCGGCAAAAAGGAATGATGCGATCGGTTTTTCCGTGGTACCGAGGCCAGAGCGCGACATTTTAATTGCCGAGGCCAAGGCTTCGATGGCCGGATCTTGTCCAAACACCACCATTTTCAAATCGCGCTCAAGGGTATTCAGCACGTCTAGGTCTGAAGTAGACACCGTCTTCGGTGGAATGCGCGCGATTTTCGCGATGATCTCTTCAACGTCACTGACACCGACGGTTTTTTTACGTTTAGACGGCGGCACGATGCGCTGTCTTGCGCCGGCTTCGTCAATAATATCGATGGCTTTGTCCGGCAAGAACCGGTCATTGATATAACGCTGCGTGAGCTCTGCGGCGGTTTTGAGGGCCTGGTTTGTATACTTGATATCGTGATGTTCTTCGAATCTTGATTTCAAGCCCTGCAAAATTTTCACGGTCTCATCAACAGACGGTTCACCCACGTCGATTTTTTGAAAGCGGCGTGCGAGCGCGCGGTCTTTTTCAAAAATTCCGCGGTACTCTTGATAGGTTGTTGAGCCAATGCACTTCAAGTCCCCCGAGGCGAGCATCGGTTTGATTAGATTTGAGGCATCCATCACGCCGCCCGACGCTGCACCCGCACCAATGATGGTGTGGATTTCGTCGATAAAAAGGATTGCGTGCGGTTCTTTATCAAGCTGGCCCAAGACATTCTTCAGGCGTTTTTCAAAATCGCCGCGATACTTGGTACCTGCAAGCAAGGCGCCGAGATCAAGCGAATAAATCACCGCGTCTTCGATCACTTCCGGGACGTCGCCCTCGACAATCATTTTCGCCAAACCTTCAGCAATGGCAGTTTTTCCGACGCCTGCTTCGCCTACGTACAGAGGATTATTTTTGCGTCGGCGGCAGAGAATTTGAATCGTTCGCTCCACTTCGGTTTGGCGACCAATGAGTGGATCCACTTTGCCGGAGGCGGCGTGCTCATTTAGATTCGTGGCGTAGGCTTCTAGCGGGTTTTTGCCGCTTTCGCTCTGTTCGGTTTCTACTTCCGCGTTGGCGTTCAGTTCCTCGCCAGTTTCTTCATCGTCGGAAACTTTTGAGATCCCGTGCGAAATGCAGTTCACCACATCGAGGCGCGCGATGTTTTGCTGGTTGAGCAAGTACACCGCTTGTGATTCGCGCTCGCCGAAGATGGCAACAAGTACGTTGGCGCCGGTGACTTCTTTCTTACCGGATGATTGTACGTGGAAAACCGCGCGTTGCAGCACGCGTTGGAAACCCAAGGTGGGTTGGGTATCTCGATCTTCGTCGTCCGGCAACAGCGGAGAACTTTCTTCAATGAATTCGCTCAGCTGTTTGCGCAGCTGGTTTAGGTCAGCGCCACATGCGCGCAGTACTTTCGCGGCGGTTGGGTTGTCAATTAAGGCGAGCAGCAGATGTTCCACCGTCATGAACTCGTGGCGCTTTTCCCGCGCCTCCTTGAAAGCCATATTGAGAGTTACTTCGAGTTCTTTACTTAACACTATTTCGATTCCTATCTAAGATTCGTTTTGTTGGCTTTAGCTTAATGCCGTGAATATCTTCGCCTGTTCGTGTTGACCTAACTCGCCTGCGCTCAGGTATATCATGCG
>JBCCFA010000160.1:0-8877 GCA_039029975.1 Pseudomonadota bacterium | reverse complement strand
TGCTGGACCGGCAGCTAGATGATTCTTTTCACTGCGATTTCGCGACTAGCGGCGCAGACGCACTAAAAATGCTGGATGAGTCCGGTCCTTACGCCGTGATCGTGGCGGACTATTCTATGCCCAGTATGGATGGGATTACTTTGCTCGGCGAAGTAAAACGCCGCAGTCCGGATACGGTGGGCATTATGCTCACGGCTTTTGGTGACATCGAAGTTGCCATTGAAGCCTTGCACAAGGGCAATATTTTCCGCTTTCTGCGTAAACCATGGGAATCTGAAGAAATCAAAAAAGCGATATCAGATGCGCTCGACCAATATCACTTGGTAATAAATGAACGCCGCCTCACTGACGAACTGGCTATCGCGAACGGTGAACTAGACGCAAAAGTAAAAGAGCTCGATGAAACTAATCGACTGCTTGAATATTGGGTCGAGTTTAGTCCAGCCGTGCTCTACAGCTTAGACACCGCTCAGGAAGGCTTAAAACCCAGCTACGTAAGCAAAAATTTTCAACGACTCACAGGAAACGAACGTACCGCCATGATTGTTGATCCCGATTTTTGGGGATCAATTGTGCATCCGGATGACAAGGCCCAACTCGAAAAAGCGCGCGATGCGGTGCTGTCCACCAACGAAGATGCCGTTTCAACTCAGTACCGCATCAAGTGTGCCGACGGTGACTATCTTTCGGTGGTGGATTCGCTGAGGGTTATTCGCGGTCGCGATGGACGGCCATTGGAAATCGTTGGCTGCTGGACGAATGCGGCAGATCGTATCAACTAAGCAAATTGCTGAAAACACCATTCTATCCAAGCACTTAGGGCACCGCTATTCGATACTTCTAAGGTGACTTATTAGATACTTTCGCTAATTAACTGATTTATTTTAAATTTTACTTGATTTATACATGAGAAGTTGAGTAAACTATCCTCACTAACTAATTAAAAAATATTTAGTTATTGATAAGTTTGTGGAGATAGGTCTATGAACACCTTCAGCGAATTAAGCTCTGTTCACGTCGAACCTTCGACAATGCCCAATGCAGTCCCTCGAAGTCCTGTTGAGAAAATCGAAGCGATTAATAACGATTTCATCAGGCATCCGCGCCAATATCCGGTTCAAATTAAGAAAAAACGGAACTGGCCGTGGATAAACAAACAAGCCGACCTCCCACACTCTCGGGTGGGGGTTAGCGTAACCAGTGAGCATTACATCGCTGCAGGTACGCAGGTTGAAATTGCGATCCCCTTGCGCAGCGACACTCAGGTTTTTTATGGCACGGTTGTGCTCGTTCGCGAATTACGCGAAGGTTTCGAACTCGGCTTATGGCTAGAAAATCGCCAGGACGAAGCCCGCGCTAGAATCGTCGAGAAAATTTGTCGCACTGAGTGCGAGCTTGGCCAGCCGCGAGCCAGTCACCTTGGTAAATCTGCGAAGCTTGATCTGCGGGGTTGGTTCCACGTTGTGTCCAAACCGATACTTGGACACTAGACTCGCCGCTTCTTATTTGGAGTGCCTTTAGAAGCATCCGTCCTTAGCGAGGTGGCAAACTAAGCGCGTTTGTCCTCTTCCTGTGCCGCACCGTCAGTTGGCGTTTCCGCATCAACTGCAGTATCGCTCTCACTCGCGAAAAACTCACCGCCATCTTTCTCATCGTCGCGCTCAGCGCTCGTAGCAGGTCCTGCGGATTCATTACTTTCATCATCGACAGCTTCAGGCTCAGCGCTTGCGGATGCCGGTTGCGTAGACTCTGCATCCGCATTTTCCTCGTCGGGTTCGACGGCTGCCGTTGCCGATTCAATCGGCTCCGAAGATTCCTGTGCCGTGCTATTTGGCGCCGATAGTAATCCCGCGCGCAACGCGGCTAACGCGGGTTCAGCACTATCGCTGGGCGCAAGGTCGCGCGCACCTTCGGCCATGTGACGATAAACATCACGATATTTATCCGTCATCTCGTTGAGTAGCTCGGCGGTGGTTTTGAAATGGTCCTCAACGCGCTCTTGATATTGTTCTTTTTCTGCCGTCAGTTCCTGCACCGATTTCCCGCCCGCCGCGCGCTTAAGGCGGGACGAAGCCCACCAGTATCCAATCCCGATCGACAATGCTGAAATAACTACCGCGGCTAAAATTAGCAACTCAAACTCAACGGTCAATCTTCTACTCCTCGAATTGATAAACATGATTTACGCGAGGCCAGGTTCTTACCAAGACCGAGCTGCCGTTATTGTAGCCGCTTTTTCCGCTGTTGGTGGAAAGCTATCGCGGTATAATGCCAGCACCGTTAGGGTGCAAAAATTGGCGGTAAGGCCTAACGGAGATGACCATAGTTAATTCACCCACCAAGTACGTTGCAAGCAAACCAAAATCGCTTATTTAGGAGAATCGGCGTATCACCTATTCACTGTTTAGAAATGTGATCACGCTATAAAGTTACGATGGAATACTTAATCGAATACGGCATGTTCGCCGCTAAACTCTTAACAATTGTGTTGAGCGTCGCCATTGCGGTTATCGCAATTATCGCCTTTACATTTGCCCGCTCACAAATGGCCAGTGGTGCCGAGCGCATAGAAGTTAAAAAACTCAACGATAAATTCCATCACATGGGGATGGCACTCAAATCGGCATTGTTGTCCGATAAAGCCTTCAAAGCAGAATTAAAAAAATCGAAGAAAGAACAGAAATCCTCTGAGAAAAATATTGAAACGACACGCGGAAGAATTTTTGTTTGCGAGTTTGAAGGCGATCTAAAAGCAAGCGCGGTTGACTCATTGCGCGAAGAAGTCACGGCCATCCTAGCCGTCGCCGAGGAGAATGACGAAGTCGTTGCCTTAGTGGAATCTCCGGGCGGCGCCGTCCATGGTTATGGCCTCGCCGCCTCGCAACTCGCTCGCTTCAAATCCAACGGCATAAAACTCACCGTAGCCGTTGATAAAGTTGCGGCTAGCGGCGGTTATATGATGGCCTGTGTCGCAGATAAGATTATTGCGGCACCGTTTGCCATTATCGGCTCAATTGGCGTGGTGGCGCAGCTGCCTAATTTTAATCGTTTGCTAAGAAAGCACGACATCGACTTCGAAGAAGTCACTGCTGGCGAACACAAACGAACGCTCACATTATTCGGCGAAAACACTGATGCGGATCGGGAAAAATTCCAGGAAGAAATTGATGACGTGCATGAACTATTCAAGGAGTTCGTGAACGAACACCGGCCATCTGTAGATATTGAGAAAATCGCGACCGGCGAACACTGGTTCGCGAAGCGTGCCTATGAACTGCAGTTAGTGGACGAATTGCTTACCAGCGATGACTATCTGCTGAACGCAAGTAAAGAAAATGATATTTACGCGGTTACCTTCGAGCGCAAGAAACCGGTGCTGGAAAAACTGATGGGTGGCCCAGCTAACCAGTTAGCCCGATTGCTGCGGTTCTTTAGCACCAGATGAACAGAGGTCCGCAGCGGAGACAATAGTCTGCGCATGGATCGAAATAATATCTTCGATTCTTTCGGCGTACCCGCCGCCCATTGCAAGCGCGACGGGAATGAAACGACGTCGACATTCGGACAATAGCGCCTCGTCTCGCTGCTTCATTGCACCCATTGAGAGCGCAAGACGTCCTAGTCGGTCACCTTCAAACGGATCCGCACCCGCAAGATAAATGACAAAATCGGGCCGTGCGGCCAGCCAAGCTCTGCGCAAAGCATCCTTAAACTGACGCAAGTATTCCTTATCTCCAGTACCCGCCATTAACGGTACGTCTAGATCGGAGCATTGTTTACGCGCAGGGAAATTGTCCATACAGTGAATAGAAAATGTATAGATGTTTGGTTCGTTTGCCAGTATTGCCGCTGTCCCATCGCCTTGGTGAACATCGACATCCACGATGAGAATTCGAAGATTGGGATGTAATTCGCGCATCCTTAGGCTGGCGGTCGCTACATCGTTGAACACGCAATAGCCTGCACCAAAGTGCCGAAACGCGTGATGCGTGCCGCCCGCCAAATTTGCGGCGGCGCCATCCTTGAGCGCCGCTTCGCAGGCGTTGATGGTGGCTGCGACTGAACACTTTGATCGCGCTACCAACTGGCTGCTCCAGGGGAAACCGATTCGCCGTATCGCCTCTGAAGACAAGTCGCCCGACTCTATGGCGAGAATATATTCGGCTTCATGCGCCAAGCATAATGCAGCATTAGACGCCGGGGTCGCGGCTATAAATTCAAATCGATTCGCATAATTTTGTTGCAAATGCTCACGCAGCAATCGGTATTTTTGCGTTGGAAACGTGGATCCTTTTTTGGCTTGCAATTCAATGTGATCGGAATAAAAGAGTTTCATCGCAAACGAATTAATTAACGCGTACGCTCTTCTTGAGCGCGCCGAACTTCGTCGGCAATGATCTCAATACCACGTTTAACTTCCGCCGGTTCTTGCGCATAGGACAAACGAATACATTCTTGTTGATGCGCATTTTTCGTGTCTCGACTCGGGAAAAAATACTGTCCAGGTAGAACCAAAACGCCGCGAGATTTCAATCGGCGATAAAGCGTCATGTCATCGATAGGTAAACCCGGAAACCACAGCCAGAGAAAAATCGCACCCTCTGATTCATGCACGTAATAATCAATCCCGCTAAAACTCTCACTAATCCACTGCCGCGCTTGTACAGATTTCTCAGCATAGAATGGTTTGATAACGTTTTCGCTGAGCTTAAACACTTCGCCGCTCGCTAATAGCGACTCAACGATTTGGGCACCTAGAGAATTATTGGCCAAACTAAATATCGCGTTCAGCGACGACAACATCGCGGCAATCTCTGCGTCAGCAATGACAATACCTGTGCGTAGACCGGGAAGACCTAATTTTGACAGGCTCAAGCACAAAATAGCATGCTCCTGAAACATCGGGGTCGCCTCGCTAAACACGATATGCGGAAACGGTAGTCCGTAAGCACCATCAATAATGAGCGGAACTTGGGCTTGATTAGTGACATCAAGCAAGTGCGAAAGCTCTTGGTCGGTGATCACATTTCCCGTCGGATTAGTCGGTCGGGACACGCACACCAGCCCGACATCATCGGTTATGTCACTGGCATCAAAATCGAGGCGATACTTGTAAGCGTGCTCTCCGGTATATTCGATAGCGCCGGGTTTAGAACTCAGCATGTCATCCGTTAAACCAACATCGGTATATCCGATATACTCAGGCGCCAGCGGTAACATGATTTTTTTTTGGGTGCCGTTGTCGTAAAGCCCGGCGAACGCGTTGAACAGCATGAAAAAACTGGTTTGGCTGCCAGCCGTCAGCGCGATGTTGTCCGCCGTAACACGCCAACCGTAACGGGAAGATAATTGCGCGGCGAGCGCTTTTCGAAACGGCAGATGTCCTTGCGGATCATCATATCGGCGTAACACATCATCGATGCTTCGATCTTCCAACAAAGATTGAATTCGATGCCTAAACAACTCATGCGCTGCAGATATGTGCCCCGGATTGCCGCCCCCAAGATTCACAATAGCTTCCGCGCCATTGGCGACTTCGCTTAAATCATCCATTAACTGTTTGGTCCCTGAAGGACGCAGAAACCGATTTGCGAAAGCCGAATAACGATTATTCATGGATTGAGCAACCTAGTTGGTATAATGCGGAACGTCCATATAGTACAAGCTTATCGCGCAAGGCGAAGATTTAACTACCCGAATGACAGGCACTCAACATGCAAAGGCTTAAGACTATTGCGCCCCTACGACTCGCTTTGTTTGCGCTCGTGTGTGTACTGGTTACTGCAGCACTGTTTGCTGACGGTCAAACGCACATGCATGATTGGCGACTCTTTCCTAACGTTATCGCGCCGTCCCTCGCGATGATGGTATTTTTTGTCCTGCCGCTTGATATCACGATGTCGGCTGTTTTTCTCAGTTCATCTGATGATCAAGCGACGCGCGAACAACTCATGTTCGTTATCAAATTGGATTGTTTTTTCTTTTTTTTACTAGTGTGCGCCTGGATACCTTTTATGCTAAAGATCCTCGACATCTCGCTGTTCTAATCCTCCGTTTCCTTGCCCCACGTTTAAGTCCATGGCTCGGCAGCCGATAACAAAACTGCCGGTGATTGAATTATTCAAAGCTTAGGATTATGATATCAAGTAGATTATCATATTTTAATCATAAGCTATTGATTTATAATGATTACAGTTGTCAATACAGATAAGAAAACCAATCGGACGAATCGTCGTTTCGATGGATCAGAGCCATTAGAGGCAAACACTGATACCGTCGTTCTTACGGTTGACGGCGCCCTCTTCCAGTTCCATTCAGTAGACGAATTTTCAACGGCCGTCGAAGGTCGCACGGCAATTTCTAGCGCTTTGTTTACCCAAATTAGTAAGCTCAATCATCATGAGCTACATGTATTGGCGAGCACGCTTAAAGAAGAGGAGAAAACTTTAATCGACGTACTGGAACGTACATTGAGCGCGCCGGGCACATTGACCGCTGCGATTAATCGCATCCCCTTATCGGTACTCCGCAATGATCATTGCTGGCGAGATATCATTGTGTCACTGTGCGATCTCGATGCCGATGAAGAATACTTACAAACTGCGGTTGTAAAATATTTGCAGTTTCTGAGCAGCCACCAAGAGGTGGTGCGATTACTCCACGCCATTACGAGCGAAGAAACAACAATCCCAGCGTCGCAAGAAGATATAGAGGCCGACGTTGCACCGTACGAAACCGCACTTTTTGATGTTCTTCAGTATAGCGATGCCGGACGGATGGTGAATCCTTACCGACGCCTGCCTCAAGGTGAAGCAGTTACCCTGCATGCCTTGCCCGGCCACCCAATTAATTTGCTTCTTGCTAAATACTCTTTCGAGTTAGTTAATAGAAATGGTTGGAAACTACTGGACGCGAAAAATCGCGAATATGCCCTTGCTAATGATCTGAACTATATAGGGCGCGGCCGAGAAAATGACGTGGCATTAAGCAACGAGTATAGAAACGTGTCACGCAAACATGTAATTGTGCATCCCCTAGACGATTCATCGGTCGTACTGATTGATCTGTCGTCGCACGGAACATTTGTCCCTCCGCGACAGGTTGATCTCAGTTCGGCGAACTAACGTTCGGATTCCGGCTTGTAGTACACCACGTCGCGCATACCTAATTTAACTTCCAATAGCTCTATCGCCATATCAGGGATCGGCATCAGTTTTGTCGACTCGGTGGGCAGTAGCCAATGATCGATCACTTCACGGTCAACCTTTAAGATTTCAGCCAGTTCGCGGCGCTCTAGATTTTTATCGACCATAATTTCGATAAAACGATCTCGATTATTCATCTCATATCCCTCCTACTCCTTAATCGCGCTACCTAAACGCAGCGGATATTCCTACTGACTAACCGCACACAGACTTATGCGACTTCCGCCTGTAAGCCGACCGCAATCTGCCGCGCTCTGCGTTCTGTTAATCGGCGAATAATACCGGTGACTTCGGCATACCCATTTTCTTTCTGCCACAACGCTTCGACGCGCGGCGCAACTAATATGATTTCAGCAGCCATCTCCTCCAACAATTCAAAAACATATCTGGGTGCAACACCGGCGCGCTCTGCAAACGCGCGCCACCGACCCGCGATGATCCAATCGGGCCGGTCTTCAGCGCCAATGCCCATGCCCAAATTGCCATTCAAACTTGCGTAGATATGCGTGGACGAAAGGCCGTAGAACGGCGCGAGCTTGGGACCGTTCTGGGTATGTTGTAGCGATAATTGCTTCGCCGTTGCATGACCATTACCGATGAGATAGTTGAATATCAGCCATTTCAAAAAGAGTTTTATGTCATACCCCGGTTGGACACTATAGTCCCGAAGTAGGCCAACGCATTCGTGCGCGGCAATGCCCCCTTCCCGTTCAAACACGTTTTCTGGGGGTAGAAGCGCCAATTGGCAAAAATCTTCCGCATGAATTTGCTGAACGTTAGAGCCATCAATTCGGCGGTCAATCCGCTCCACTAACAAATAATTTGCCGCTGTGCGTCGTAATTCAACTGCGGCCACTGGCAAGCCTAGTTCGCGCGCCAAACTCATACAGAACGACTCATTTTCGAGCGATTCTCGGCGTTCAGGACGCGGCGGTTTAATAATATGCGTACTCAACTCGCTACCTAGGGGTAGATAGACGGTATTGTTGTCTGTCCTTACCGCCAATTTGGAATTTTCGCCTGGCAAGCTGTTTCTGTAGCCATCAACTTTTGTGAGCAAGGGGTTCATTGCCAGGGCAGCGATCGCGTGGCGAAGCTCGGTTTCATTTAATTCGCGAAGTTCGCCTGCAACCATCCCGTCATAATCGGCTGTGGAGATGCGAAGTGCCCCGAATGTTTCATTACACAGGGCGCCAATTAGCGCAAAATCGTTACCACTGCTGAATCCAAGTTGCGAAACTGCGGCTCGACGAGTATCACCGCTCGGTAGCGCGTTTCTAAAGAAGGCCAATACATCTTTTCCTGCATAGGCGGATTCTCTAATTGGAAAATTGACCGATATGCGTCGCCGTGCAGCCGGAGTTTGGTATATAAATCGCCAGTCATCGCCGCCGCCGTCGATTAGATGACCGACGAGTTCATTATTGACGGTAACGTTTAGTTCACCGCTTGCCATTTTGATCAGGCCAATCAGTAGCTCTGGCTGAGACATTCAGCTCCAAACCAGCAGTCTCCAGCACTTGAATAACCTTGCCCATTTCGAGCGAACGCTTTCCGTTCTCTAATTCCGATACGAACCTTATCCCTACGCCGGCGATTGCAGCTAATTCAGCCTGACGAAGATTAATGCGGCGTCGGTGCAAGCGAACGAGTCGACCTATTTGTTCAATGT
>JBCCFA010000159.1:0-8881 GCA_039029975.1 Pseudomonadota bacterium | reverse complement strand
GCAATAAATACGCTGTCTGGGGGTACAGCCATATTCATGGTCCAACCGAACGAACGTGGGTTGATAACATGAATCAAGATTGCGGCGACGCCGAGACCAATCGGAATCGCAACGATAACAGCGGCAGAACCTATCGTTAGGGTTTGCGTTAGGATCAAGCGGAGTATTTCGCCCCGTCGAAAACCCAAGGCGCGATAGATTCCGTATTCGTGCGAGCGCTCCAGTTGGTGTGCTAATAGTGCGCCGACGATGCCGATAAAGGCAACGATTGTGGTAATGATTTTTAGTAAGTTTGTGATCAAAAACGTCCGGTCAAATATTTCCAACGATTGTTCATGTAGTGCTTGCGCAGACACAACTTGGTAAGACTTGAGGCTAGCACTTGCTGCCAAGGCATCGCGCAGATCGTGAGTCGAGGATTTCTGATCCGCGTAAATACCGATTCCGTCGTAGTTTGTGCTGGACCAGTACTGGTCGAAAATCTGTCGACTCAATGAAATACTCCCCTGCTCGGAAGCGTAATCTTTATACACACCCGCAACTAGAAATTGTTGTCTCCCAATTGGCGTGACTAAAGTCAACGCGTCACCAACGGAGAGCTGATAACGGTGCGCGAAAGGCTCGGTGGCTAAAACCACATCGGCCGTTGCCCATTGGTTCCACACGTCGTCAATTCTCGACAAAAATGTATACGCTCGTTTGGCCTCATTGTTCAATTCCAACGTGGATAAGCGAACCGGATGTCTGACTATTGTTGATAAACCTTCGCTTATCATTGTCGTACGAACTCGGGTAACGCTAGTGAGCGAAGCAACACCAGGGATTGCGAGTATTTGGTTTTTGTCTGAGATAGGTATGCCAGTTGTTTGCGAAGAAAGCGAAAAATTAGAACTGACGTAGTAATCTGCGCGCAACGAATTTTCCAGCCAACCATCAACCGACAGCCTAAAACTAGACACCATCACGGTAATGCCTATCGCAGCGGCGGTCGCTATCATCAAAGCAGCAGTTGCTGGTCCGGTTCGCGACAGATTGATTTTCGTGGTGCGCACTGCGACCCGTTCAAATAAAAAAGACGTCGCATTAGCAGTGCGTTTTGTTTCCAATATTCTGGTTGCGTAATTCAAGAACGGAATGCACAGGCAGGCGCCGGCCAGTAACAAACAAGCAATTGCAATAAAACCACCCAGAACTGTGATAGTTTTTAATAAAAACCCTCCGCTTATCAGCATCAAAAGAAAAGCCGCGATTAAAAACCGAGTCGATAACTTCGAGTTATCTTGTCGCGGCGAATTGCTGTTTCTAATCATAGATTGAATAAGCGGACTCATGGCAGCGGCGCGCGCCGGTAGGACCGATGCGCAGAGCGTCATTACCAAACCAATTAATATCGCGATCGTTATTTGAATAGGATCCAGTAAAATAGCCTGCGCCGCGGTATCAAAATATAAATCGTTTAACGTCACGGCCACGATTTTTAGCAAACCGACGGCAAGAAAGTAACCAACAATAATTCCAACCACACCGCCAATTACGCCGAGCATGATCGCTTCGATTAACGAAGCCGATAGAATTTCCGAATGGGTAACACCTAGTGCTTTCAATCTCGAGATCATGGCCTGGCGTTGCAAGACTAGGAATGCGGCGGTGTTGTAGACCAAGAAGCTACCCATCATTAAGGCCATTAAGCTCAATGCGGTCAGATTGGTGTAGAACGCGTTGGTGATATTTTTTAGTTGCGAAACTTCCGCGCGGTTGTTAATGATGGAAACCTTAGGCGGTAAGCTTTGAGCGAGCGATGCGGCCGTTGCGCTACCTAGTTCAATATCGATCTGAGTGACAGCGCGCCCGAGCTTTAGAATTTCTTGTGCTGAGCCAATATCAATAATTATTGTGTTATTTGCCAAACCATCTGGTTCATCTTGCGATGGCAATATGGCGCCGACGTGTAATTCAACATTTCTGCTATCGACCTTAATAATAATTTGATCACCGAGTTCGTAGCCCCACTGCCGAGCAGTCCAACGGCTTATCGCAGCGAAGCGTGGCTCGCTCATAAACTGCGGAACATCGATATTCAGCGTGCCGTTTTTTCCACGGTTAAAGTTGTTGCGCGATATCGGCTCAATCCCAAGTACATAGAATCGAGAATCCAAGGGCTTGTCCGCCAAGGGTGCCCAAAACCCGGCCACCGGCGAAAGTGCTTCGTGGGGGCGGTTTTTTTTGAGTTCTACAAACAACTCATAAGGTAGGGGGGCGCCAGTTTCGTTAACGATTCGATGACTAAACGAGCCGGAATTTAATAAGCTCGCTTGTTCGAAAGACTGATAAGCGCTGATTTTAACAAGTTGAATGGCCACAATAACAGCAACGCCAACACTGATTCCGATCAAGGCGAGCGTAAGTTGCCCAGGAAACTTTACTAGATGCCTTGAGAAGGCCCGCTGGATAGTCCACCGCAAACGCATCGAATTGGTATTCATGCGTTGCGCAGTTTGCCAGACTCGATTTCGAGTACCCGATCAGCCTCGGCGCAGATACTTCTATCGTGCGTGGCAAGCACGAGGCTGATGCCTTGCGCACGAACCAAATCGCACAATAAATGGATAACCTTGTCTGCGTTGTCGCGATCCAAATTGCCGGTAGGTTCGTCCGCAATCACAAGCTGCGGCTGATGAATTAAAGCGCGAATGATCGCGATCCGTTGTTGTTCGCCCCCCGATAGTTGATCTGGCCAATGATCGCGTTTATCGGACATCTCTAATTGCTCAAGATAGTCGCACACAAGCGCTGAATTGCCGGAACCAGCCAATTGCAGTGGCATCATTAAATTTTCTATGACCGTGAGCGTTGGAACTAAATTGTAGGCCTGGAAGATAAAGCCGATTTTTTCGCGCCGGTAACGGGCGCGTTGTTCTTCGTTCCAACGACAAATATCGGCACCATTAAACAGCAATTCACCACTATCTACGTTGTCCATGGCGCCTAAAATGTTGAGCAGCGTGCTTTTTCCGCTACCGCTGCGCCCGACTATGGTCACGAATTCGTTTGCGCTTAATTCGATATCAACCTGATCCAATACTGGGCGGTAATCAGCCAAGCTTGCGTTCTGGGTATTTTCTAGCGGCGGGCCGTAGGACTTCGCTAAGTGCTTTCCGCAAATTAGGGTGTTCATCGGGCAGAAAATTACTTAAATATTTGATACATATAGGAATATAGGTAACTTTGGGGTTGAAATAGACACACTTTTCAACATTTAAAGTGAACTTTTTCCGGTTTTTAATAGACCAAAACCCATACAGTATCACGCGTAACTTCCTTCTTAACTCCCCCATTTACCCCGCTTCCCCCAGCGGGGTTTTTTTTGACCGAAATATCATCGTCTCTGCCCTGTTTTTGTGCGAACGAATGACCAAGCATTGTGCAGCGCGCACAAATATGGCTTATTGAAAACCGCACAAAAACCGAAATTTTGCGTTAAGCGATTGGAAAATAAAAGAAAAATACGATTGGTACGATAAGTGCACAAACTCTCTTCGAACTATGGGGTAAGCGGGCACCGAGGGGGTGCCCAATGACGCCAAAACCGAAACTAAGACTAAAGAGAGGTTTGTGTCGATGGACGCGGTAAAAGAACTCAGCTACGCGCTGGATACGTTTTATTTTTTAATGTCCGGAGTGCTGGTGATGTGGATGGCGGCTGGCTTCGCCATGCTCGAAGCTGGACTTGTCAGGGCAAAACATACAGCAGAAATTCTCACCAAGAACGTGTTGTTATATAGCGTCGCCTGTACGATGTATTTATTGTGCGGCTATCAGATCATGTACGGTGGTTCGGACAGCTCGGTGATTCCAGCACTGGGTTTCCTAATCGGCGAAGATAATGCGGTAGACGCAGTACTCGCTGGCGGTGATGACGCGCCCTATTATTCGGTTAAATCCGATTTCTTCTTCCAAGTGGTATTCGTGGCGACCGCCATGTCCATTGTTTCCGGCGCAATCGCTGAGCGCATGAAATTGTGGTCGTTCTTGATATTCGCCATTTTCATGACTGGCTTTATCTATCCGGTACAAGGCTACTGGAAGTGGGGCGGCGGTTTCATTGACGGCTTAGGCTTTTCAGATTTCGCAGGTTCTGGCGTTGTGCACTTAACAGGGGCTTGTGCCGCTTTAGCCGGCGTGCTGTTACTCGGCCCGCGGCTTGGCAAGTACGGCTCTGATGGATCGATCCGTGCTATCCCTGGCGCCAACTTACCGTTGGCAACGTTAGGCACGTTCATCTTGTGGCTAGGCTGGTTCGGATTTAACGGTGGGTCTGAATTGAAAGTTTCCGACGTCGGCGAGGCAAATGCTGTCGCACAGGTGTTCGTAAACACCAACGCAGCCGCTGCGGGTGGCGCCATTGCGGCAGCCTTACTTGCACGAGTGTGGTTCGGTAAAGCCGATTTAACGATGGTGTTAAACGGCGTTATTGCTGGCTTGGTCGCCATCACCGCTGAGCCACTGGCACCATCGGCCTTAATGTCCACCATCATCGGCGGGATTGGCGGCTTAATCGTGGTGTTCTCGATTGTAACGCTCGATAAGGTCAAAATTGATGACCCGGTTGGCGCAATTTCAGCGCACGGTACCGTTGGGATTTGGGGCTTATTGGCCGTGCCATTAAGTAGCGACGTTGGCTTTGGCAGCCAGTTAATAGGTATTGCCTCCATCTTCGGTTGGGTGTTTGTGACCAGCTTAATTCTTTGGGGCATTCTCAAGGCAACGATGGGCATTCGTGTTAGCGAAGCGGAAGAGCAGGAAGGTCTCGATATCGCTGAATGTGGATTGCAAGCTTATCCAGAATTTACTAGCGGCGAAGAAGCGTAGGACGCGCATTGTCGCAGTAACAAGATAAACAAGTTCCACCCGCACGCTATGCGTGACTTATGCAACGCCCAAGGACGGGCGTTGCAGTGTTTTTACTAGCGGTCACTAATTGAAAACGGGGTGAAGTTTGTCTCTGTATCGAACGTGTCCACCTGCTCGGCACGCTTGAGAAATCCAACGCACCAATAGGTGGCCGGCGTCATCAGCACTTCGACACTGACCTTGAATAAGAAATTGAATATCAGCACGCCGAATAGCACGTCATTAGCCCAGACGCCATAAAAAGCGATGGGATAGAACACCAAACTGTCGACCCCTTGGCCTAAGATGGTCGATCCAATCGTTCGGCTCCAAAGATGTTTCCCTTCAGTTAGGATTTTCATCTTGGCCATGACATACGCGTTCACGAAATCGCCGATCCAAAAGGCCACGATGGAAGCCACAACAATTCGCCAGGTGTTCCCAAAAACAATTTCTAAGGCGGGTTGGAGGACCTCATTAAAGGGTTCCGCTGGATTTGGCGGCAGCGCGATCACAGTTTGTGCCATCACGCTGGCGAATATCATGGCCCCAAAGCCCGCCCAGATGACCTTGCGGGCGCGCGCGTAACCATATACCTCCGTCAACACATCACCGAATATATAGCTAAGCGGGAAGAAGATATTGCCTGCGCCAAAAACAAGCGTCATGCCGATTAGCGGCAATGCGAAGGGCAGATCAATTGCGCAAACTTTTGCGGGGCCAATCAGATTAGCGCATAACAAGACCGCGACGAAGGCAGCCATGATGAAGTCATAATAAAGAAATCGGCGTGAACTCATAGGCGGATGAGGGCTTACTAGCCGGGTAGATTATCCGTCCAGCACCAGGGCGGATTTAGGTGCTAACAAGGTTTAGGGCAGAATCCCTAAATCAACTAGGCTATCGCGAATGGCTGGAAAGGTATCCCGCGCATTTTTTAGCCCGTCTTGGAAGTTGATTGACACGTAACGGTTACCGTCTAGCGCGCAACTGGTGACGCCTGTCATACCGTCGTTGGTGTCTTTTCGGGTCCAGCGTACTTGCTGGAGGTTCAAAGGGCCGACGTTTAATTGGTTACCTGCGGGCAGTGCGAAAAAATTCTGTCTGTCGCGGGCGACTTCGGCAAGGAAAAGGTTGATACAGTGGTCTGCTGAAAATTCTGCTCGCAACTTCGGATCGTTTGGCAGCTCAACGATCGTAATGTGCAAGGCCGTAGGCTTATCTGGTTCTCGGGAGCGATAAGCATACGTGGTACCGGTGTAGGAGTTAGCAACCACCGGGCCCTCTAAGAAAGTCGGCGCGCTATAATTTACAGAGACGGCGTTGGCAGAGGTCGCGACCGAAGCCCAAAGGATCGCGTTCAAGCATTGCTTGCGTACTGATGACATGGTCATTACTCGTCGCCGTTTAAGTGTAGAATAATTCTAGCATATCACTTTAACAATCTGAAAATCAACCATATTTTCTAAACTTGGGTAGCCTCACGAAGAATCGTAGGGCGGTGGTTCATATTTTGAATAGTTAAGTTGTTATGCTTTAGCTAGACTCATCACCAATCCGTTATCGGGAGTAAGCATCAATGTCTGAATGGGCAGCCACTGCTTGTGTATTGTGCGAAAACAATTGTGGGATAGAAGTAAGGCTCGGTGCTGACGGACGCAGCGTTGAAAAAGTGCGGGGAGATGCAGCACATCCCGGGTCACAAGGTTATTTATGCCAAAAGGCTTCGCGTATTGATCATTATCAAAACGGTATTGATCGAGTCAAAAAACCGCTCAAGCGTCAGGCCGATGGTAGCTTCGAACCGATCGAATGGGAAACCGCAATTCACGAAATCGCAGATAAGTTCTCGGCAATTCGTGATGATTTCGGCGGCGACAAAATTATGTACTACGGTGGCGGTGGTCAAGGCAATCACCTCCCCGGTGCTTATGGCTTTACCACGGTAGCCGCATTGGGCGGGCGTTATCGTTCCAATGCGTTGGCACAAGAGAAGACAGGCGAGGGCTGGGTAGCGGCGGCTATGTTCGGCGCTTACGCCCGCACCGGTGATTTCGAAGATTGCGAAGTCGCAGTTTTTATTGGCAAGAATCCTTGGCAATCGCACGGCGTACAGCGTTCACGAGTGACGCTGAGAGAAATTGCCAAAGATGAGAATCGAACGCTTGTCGTTTTTGATCCAAGAGTAAGTGAAACCGCTGAAATTGCCGATGTTCATGTTCGTGTAAAGCCAGGTACCGACGCGTGGGCTTTAGCTGCGCTGCTTGCGGTGCAAGTGCAAGAGGACTTATTGCATGACGATTGGATAGCCGCGCACGTTAATGGTTTTGCCGAGATTGAAATGTACTTTCAAGATTTGGACGTTAGCCAGTTCTGTGATTACTGCGGGGTGCCTGAAACACAAATTAGAGAACTTGCTCGAACCTTGGCAGCCGCCCAGAGCATTGCGTGGTATGAGGATCTTGGCACGCAGATGAACCGTAACTCAACCTTAGTGAGTTACTTACACCGCTTAAATTGGTTGGCGACTAGTAGTTTCGGGAAGCAAGGATCGCAGTTTATTCCTAACAGTCTGCGACCGTTAATGAGCGGCAATGCCAGTCTCGCGCGCCGCTCTCCAGTGGCTGATACACCGTTGTTAGGCGGTATGGTGCCTTGCAACGTGATCGCAGAAGAAATATTGAGCGATCATCCAGATCGCTATCGCGCGATGTTGATTGAAACTGCCAATCCGGCACATTCCTTAGCGGATACCGCAAAGTTCATTGAAGCAATGCATGCGTTAGAGCTTGTCGTTGTCATTGATGTTGCAATGACCGAAACAGCGCGGCATGCCGACTATGTGTTGCCAGTAGCGACGCAATATGAAAAATCGGAAGCCACGTTTTTTAACTTCGAATTCCCGAATAACCATTTTCACTTACGACATCCGGTCATGTCTCCGCCAGCCGATGCTGACGTATTAATCGAAGCGGAAATCCACGCGCGCTTGGTTGAGGCGATGGAGCAAATGCCGCCGGAAGTTGAAGACTTAAAACGAATTGTCGCTGAACAAGGCATTGATGCTTTTGCGCCCGCTTATGCCGAAGCCAGCCAAAACAACCCTAAATTACGTAAGCTCGAACCCGTGGTGGTGTACCGAGCGCTACAAGATGCACTGCCCGACGGGTGCGAACAAGCAGCGGCGCTCTGGAGTGTGGCTCAGTTTGTCGCGCAACGTGAGGGGCAAGCGCTTAACGATGCGGGGATCGAGGGGCAGGGTATTGATCTAGGTAACGAATTCTTTAAAGCGATTTTGGCAAACGACCGCGGTTTGGTTTTCTCGAGTGAATCCCATGATAAGTCGTGGCAGCGAGTTAAAACGGCGGATGGGAAAATTAACGCGGTGATCCCGGAATTACTGCCTGAGCTCGACGCTTTGGCGGCCGGGCCAGCCGAGATTACGAGCGCCAGATTTCCCTATGTTTTGTCAGCCGGTGAACGACGCTCCTATACCGCAAACACGGTTTTAAGAAATGCCGGATGGCGTAAAAAAGATCCGGAAGGCGCTTTGCGTTTATCACCAGAAGACGCGGCGTCACTCGCGATTAGTACTGGGGACCGCATGCGCTTAAGTACTGCCAGTGGATCGGCAGAAGTGGTGGTTGAAATATCCGACCGCATGATGCCAGGACATATTTCTTTACCAAATGGATTTGGTTTGGACAACGGTATTCAAGCGAGTGATATTTCGCGCACTGGCGCTGCCACTAATGAATTGACCGCTGCAGGACACCGAGATACTTTTGCCGGCACCCCATGGCACAAGTATGTGCCCGCGAACTTGACGGCGTTATAGCCGCCCGTCGTTTTCCTACGCAGAAAGTAAGCTATTCGCGATCCGCTCGCCGATCATTATTGCCGGTAAGTTGGTATTGCCGCGCGGGATTTGCGGCATCAATGAGGCATCCGCAACAACCACGTTATTGAATCCCTTCACGATGCCGGTCGG
>JBCCFA010000158.1:0-8884 GCA_039029975.1 Pseudomonadota bacterium | reverse complement strand
CCGATATGTTGCAAGGCACTCCATTGCGAGTCGCTCGGCCAAGTGTAACTCATTGCGTATCGCTCCTGTTTTTTGACATGGTTAGCAAACCTCGTTTGGTTTTGCCGCGCGGCCAGCGATTTCCATCCCTAGTACACGATGGAACGCGACTAGAAACAAAACCTCGCCGACTATCGCTACCCATTCCCGTTCCACACGCTACCTTGGAAATAATCATAAGAGCCGGCACCAATGAGCTACAAAAAAGTAACCTGCATCGTACAGATTACTGAATACCGCAGCTCACGTTTTTTTGCGTTGCGGTTGGCCGCGCATAAAAATGCAAAACCAAAAAATAATCCAGCGGCGCGCTTGACCAGCACGTTGTCGGCGGTGCTTTCCTATAAGCCATTAAATCGCCGCGTTTCGTACGTCTATTTAATGCCTAAGCCTCTTTGTTGGCATCCTTCGATACCGACAGGTTATGGGTCAAATTCGTGAGCCTATCCACTAGCTCATCGAGATCCGCGTAGCTCATGCCAGTCGCGGTAATCATGCAACGCGTAATTTCTCGCGCTTCCTTTTTCAAGGCTTTGCCACTATTCGTGAGAAAAACAAAAACCTGTCGTTCATCTTCGGCTCCGCGATTGCGCGTTAGGTGGCCGCTAGCTTCTAACCTTTTCAGGAGCGGAGTTAGCGTGTTCGATTCCATACCTAATTGCTTCGCGATTTCGTTAACGCTTTGACCATCTTTTTCCCATAACAGCGTCAGCGTAATGTATTGCGGATAAGTTAGGCCCAGCGGTTTGAGCAACGGTGTGTAGGCACGATTTATCGCGTGCGTTGCGCCGTAAACGGCAAAACAAAACATGTCTCGTGCGTTCTCGGGTATCTCCAATATTGCTCCTCGAAGGGCGACGGCCCAATTATTAGCGGCCGATATTTTGGCCTTGACACGACCCCAGCTGTCAATGTTAAATTATATATCGTATACGATTTAATCGTATACTATATATAATTTAACCACTTAATTGGAGGGCTAAATCATGTCCTTAACCAAACCCATAGCATTATTGGGCTTAATGGGAGTCGCCGCTTTTGTGTCAATATCAACAATGGCTGCTCATCATTTTGCTTTTGGTTCGTCAGAACCAGATATTCCTTACAGCATTGGGGATATTTTCGTTTTTGCATCTGAGAAACCCGGTTATACAACATTCATTCTTACTGCCAATCCGTCTTTACCGCCGGGAAAGGGCGGTGGAGAAAAGGCAAATTTGACACCAAAAACTGCCTTTCCTCGCGGCGGTCTATTTAACATTCATATCGCCACTGACAAAGAGTTCGAACAGGGTATGACGCTAACCGTGTCGTTCGACGGTCTTGATGTCAGCATCGTACAAATCAATAACCCGAACGCAACGATCGGGGAAATAGGTCGATTAATCGGCGAGGCTAAAGTTGAAAAATCGACTGTCTTGAACAATGGCATGAAGTTTTGGGCGGGGCGTTCTTTAGAACCGCTTTACATCAATGCTTACGATTTTGGTGTTTTTCAGTCAGGAATTAACGCCGGAAAGTTAGACGATAATGCCTATCGCACAACCGGCAAAGATATTTTTGAAAATGCACGGATCAGCTCAATCGTGTTTGATGTACCCAATGAATTAATTAAAAAAGAAAAAATGTATGTGTTCGCTACAACCGCAAGACAAGATCCCAAACACGGTAACGAGTGGATACAGGTAAATCGGATGGCTTATCCGCTGACTTCATATATCACTTTCTTTAATACGCCTACCTTGCAATATCAGCATGACCAAACAAGACCAGATACAGACAAAGACAGGAAAATGGCCATTTCCACCAATATTTTTCGCGCAGTAACAGCGGCTGGTGTTCAAACCGATCCCTCGGCATACTCGAACAAAACGGCGGATAAAATGACACCAGATGTTCTTACTTACACAATTGGTGATCGATCGGGCTTTTCCTTTGGCGGCACTGGGGGGCGAGCGCTCACCGATGATGTCGCCGACATCGTATTTAGCGCCTACGTAGGAAAGCCGTTCAGCGATTTTATCGTAGATCCTGTCCGCTACCAGCAACCCTTTCCATATGTGATACCAGTGAACCAACCGTAACAAAGCGCTTGTTAACTTCTCTAATACAACAACTTCGTCCGGGTAAGAAATAATTGTGAGCCGGCTTGGGCGTTGCCATATTGTCAACTGCTCAAGCCGGTTGCGTTAAACTTTGCCGAAATAAATTTCACTTTTCATCTAATTGTCGGTCGTTGGAATTTTCAACATCTAAAGCCCGTTTGGCGTTACGCGAGCGTCTCTCGAACACCGGTATTTGTTTGCGGCACGTATCCCACGGTGTAATTTTAACAAACACATAGTAAATTCAATCGAATATTACTTGTTTACAGGGGCTTTGGGTCGCAAACGCGAAACTCAAAAACACCTTACGATAGGAAATTTTCGTCGCTGCAAAATCCTTGATGCGCAGCCTATTGGACGGGCGTCAAGATTCACATGCACTCGATATTTTCCGCTTAGCACCAGTTTCACCAATATATAGGGTATTTATCAAACCGCGTTGTATTATTAAAGATGAGCGCTATCAACACGATCACCGAAGCACCAACAACGGTGGGAGACAATAAAAACGTCCAATTCGGCACTGTTAAGAATACGATTACAGGATTGGAACCGGCAGGCGGATTTACCGTCCTAGTAAGCATCATCAGTGAAATGGCTAGACCGACCGCAATTGCCATTGACTACCAATGAGGACCCAGCAACGATAGGCAGCCAAGGCCAATAAAAGAACTTAATCCATAGCAAAATATGACGTTTCGTGGTTAAGCAAAAGGCACATCAGGAAAACCGAATACAAGCACGCCTGACGCGCCAAAAGAACCTAAAACAAAACCGAAGAAAGTACGTCAGATAGTAGCGCAATAGCGGATATCGCAAGAAAGCCGCCAAGTCCAGCTAACATCACATCGTTTGCCGTTGGTTTAGCCGGCAATTATGCCCTATCACCTTTCAGCTTTTCGATAACAGACACACCGTTTGTCGATTTATTTCTAATAGTTGTTGTTAAAGAAATTTAAGCTAAAAGCGACTCAACCAGCACGACAATAAAGCACAAGCCGCGATCAGCAATAAGCGTATCGATATGATCATCAAACTAACGAGGCAAAGCGGTTGATGGAAGAGACGCAGTAATTTCTGCCCAATTGGCAAAGTTTCCCGCGTCGCGAGGCGCAAATACTGCGATACATCGTCCGCAGTTTCCGTAAAGTTCTATTAGAGAGATCGTTATTCCGCCATCAATGAAACGGGTTTCCCAGCAACTACCTATGTTAGCTTCGTCGATCGCTATTAAACCGAGGCCCGAATGGATTAAGGCAAACCCATTGTCACTTCGAACCGCCTGAATGTCGCTTGAATCTATATGCAGCCAATCATCTGCAGGGACGATCCTCGAATTGCCAATCCCATGAATCGATAGATAAGCAAGCCAATGACGTAAAACCTCAACTACTACAGGTCTTGCATATGGTTTCCCAATTTCAGCCAAAACGTCGTTACGAACAGTGCCTCCACCATATTTGATGTGATCGAAATGCCAAGATTTTCCCTTGGCGTTCCACTTTCGCCGTGCATCATCAAGTTCGTTGGAGATGTCGCCATTGACGACGTTTGTTTTATTGCGCGTGAACGTTGGCGCGGGAACTTCGACAAGTGCGCGTAGCGCCTGCGACAAATCCGAAGTAGGGAAAACAAGCCGATGCTGCAAATCGCCACTCTCCGCGAAAAAACTCAATGCGTCTAAGCCCTCTATTTCCGAGTAGTTAGTCACGAAGACCGCTGCCGCAATGTTGGTAGATGATGGACGAACCGTGAGCATAGGTGTGCCCCACATTCGTGATTGAGCATTGCTGTGCCAGCAGGATGGCGTTCCATGGGAACTTGATACGGCGTGAGGATTTGCAGTAGTCAGAACGGCTTCTTCGAACCGAACCTTTGCGAGTGTCGATAACGCGTCTGAAGGCGCTATGTGATGGACAAGCCTGGCGTCTCGGTTGATAAATTCATCATACTCGCCGGAAGTGAGCGTCATGACTTTTCGCGCCCCAAGCGGACATCGATTACATCTGTCTCTCATCATTTGAATTAATACACGTCGCGTAAGTAGCGCTTATCACGCTTCAGTTGATTGATATAGTTAGCGGCCGCGGAGGAATCTACGCTTCCAGCTCTTTGTACAACCTCGATCAATGCCGCATCGACATCTTTCGCCATGCGTGTAGCATCGCCGCAAACGTAAAAATAAGCCCCGTCTTCAAGCCAGCGATACAACTCGGTAGCGTGCTCAAGCATTCGGTGTTGTACGTAAATTTTTTCATCCTGGTCTCGCGAGAAAGCCAAATCTAATCGTGTAAGCACGCCGGCTGCGACAAACTCATTCAGTTCTTGCTCGTAAATAAAATCATCCGCAATATGCTGATCGCCAAAGAAGAGCCAATTTTGACCAATGCCGCCGCGCGCCTGCCGCTCTTCGAGGAAGGCACGAAACGGCGCAACACCGGTTCCAGGACCAACCATGATTACTGCTCTGTCATCATCGTCTGGTAATCGAAAGTTTTTGTTGGAACTAACAAATATTTTTGCAATTGATCCCGCATCAGCTTGATCAGCAAGCCACGTCGAGGCAACGCCGCGATGTTCGCGTTGGTCGAACTGCCAACGAACGGCCGCCACCGTTAAGTGCACCTGATTGAGGTGGCGTTTAGGGCTAGACGAAATCGAATAGGCACGGTGTTGCAAAGGTCTCAACCAACTAACAAATTCGTTTGGTTCCACTGCTAAAGACGGGTTAAGGTTGAGGAGATCCAATGTATCGCGACCCCATAGAAAATCTGCCAACGCTTCTTTGTCAGCGTTGCCTAGCACACGACTAAATTCGGCGTGTCCCGCTCGTTCCGCAATTTGCTCTACGACGGTCCGTGATGGGGTCATAATCTCTAGACGATAGGTGAGTAACTCATCAATAGGTTCGTCATATTCGCCCACCGAAGTGCCGCGCTCTATGCCCAAGCGTTCGAGCAATGCATCGACCAAGTTGTAATGATTTACTGGGAAAACACCTAAGGCATCGCCAACTTCATATTTGATATCGCTATCGCCCAGATCAAATGCAATATGTCTGATTTCTTTCGCCGAATCCGGGCCAGACAGCAACGTGTTTTCCACAACATTTGCTTCATACGGGTTCTTCCGCGTCCATCCGGTTGATTTCGTCACGAACCCAGAGCCAAAGAGCTTCGCGGGGCCGCCGCGATTTTCCGCACCCTCATCGGCTAACGACAAAGCGCTTGCTAACCAAGCACCAGCCGGCGCCTCAAAATCTATATCGCAATCAATGCGATCACTAAAGCGCTCAGCGCCTAACTGTTCCAGGCGCGTGTCGATCAATTTGCCTGCGTGACAAAATTCGTCATAGCTCGTATCACCCAAAGCGAGAACGGCAAACCGTAATCCTTCACATCGGGGGGCGGTGGCGGCAGACAGGGCATCCCAAAATAATTGGGCGTTGTCTGGCATTTCCCCTTCACCGTAGGTCGACACGACAACGATTAAACGCGTAATGTCACTAAGGTCGTCCATACTTTTATCGTCCAGTTGGGCTAGTCGCGGTTCGAATCCGGTCGCCGCCGCAAGTTCAGCTGCTTGCTCAGCAAGCCCGGCTGCATTGCCCGTTTGCGAACCATATAAAATATCGAGCGAAATTCGATCGCTTGGTCCGTTCGCAGCCTCTTCCTGCGCTTCTAATAAACGCGATTGCATGCCAGCAATAAATCCGTTTAACCATACTCGCTGCTCGCTGCTAAATGGTGCGTCGTCCGGAATGAAGGGAACTGGCGAACTCATGAGTTACCCACCCTTTTTACGCGCTCGGGGATAGCCTGTCCGGCAAATAGCTCTTCAAAACTCGGAATCCTGCCGAGCCGCTGCCAGTTGCGGCGACTTTGATCGATGATCCATCCGTAGGTAGCTGGACTGTCCATGGAACGCGCGTTGCGCATTTCAAGCGCTAACTTGAAGTCGCTCAAACGCTTATTTGCGATTAGGATGGCAAGTGCTTGGTCATCGTAGTCCGCTAACGCCGCGCGAGCGTGCTTGGCGATTCGAGAACAAAGATCAAAATCTTCGGTCATGACCAAATTACGCGCCAGTTCAGCGACTTTAGTCCGCCCGACATTCTCAACAGATCGTTTGCGCACAATTTCGATTGCAATATCAAGCACGGTCCAGCCATTCAAGAGTTTGAACATTTCCTCGGAATCGATTTCGTTGTCCGCTGGTACTCGCCCCTGCAAAACGGGCACCGCCGTTTTCCAAGCACGCTTGAGTCTCGCAATTTGATGTTCAGCGAGGGCCCGAGAAAGCTCCTCCACTAAGGATTTGCGATCTTTTGCGGCGAGAATGGCGTCAGCGTCTTGGTACTGCAGAAGCGCACGCGGCATCACCCATAAAAAATCATGCCGCACGTGTTCCCAATTGGATAATAATTCCGACGCGAGTGGCGAACTTGTTGCGTCCACATGCCAGCGCAACATCAGCTTAACCGCCTGCTCATGCACGGCGTTCATTTCGCTGTCGTCCTCTAGGCGGCCGAACAAAACTGAGTCATGGCTTACCGCATTCGAGAATCGATTATTGCAGTCATACTGATAGGCGAATCCACCAGACATACCATTGCCAAATCCTTTAGCGAATCCGCCGAGGTTAAGCACCGCTCCATTAGTCATGTACTCACAACAAAAATCACCCACACCTTCGATGACAGCGGTGGCGCCTGAGTTTCTAACTGCGAAGCGATCTCCGGCTTGGCCACGAACGAATAGTCGTCCACCCGTTGCACCGAAGAGCGCAAAGTTCCCAATTAATACATCTTGATTCGCGTAATCACGCTTGACAGAATTGGAAGGCGGAACAACGATAATATCTCCGCCGCAAGCACCCTTACCTACCCCATCGTTGCAGGTGCCATAATGCGAGAGCCGCATGCCATCGTTACAGAAAGCGCCATAACTTTGACCAGCAGAATTTTCCGTTTGTACGCGGATCGTTTGCGGCGCTAGGTAGCGACGGCCCCTTTCATCGCTATAGATAGCATCGTGGTCTAGCGTCCGCTCTTCATGATTGAGCAGACGTTCGATGTCGATTGCCAACTGCCCGCCGACGCTCTTGTTGGTATTTTGCAGGCGTATCTCCCCAATGGAGACGTCCCGCTCGCGTTGACGAAGAATTTTGTCTTTAAAGGCCGCTAGTAAGACATCGTCAACCGCATAATCGCGTTCAAGATATTTAGGGTTTGCCACTGGATTCTCGTCAACGCGAGTTAACATATCTCGCAGGTTGAGCTGACCGACCGACGCAGGATGATCAAGTAGATGCAACAGATCGGCCCGGCCGCGCGCTCCGTCGAGCGATCGCATGCCGAGACGAGCCAAAATCTCCCGAACTTCATGCGCGATATTGACGAAATACTGGGCTAGTGCGCGAGGATCTCCGTTAAATGCTTCGGCATTCGTAGTTAACCCAGCCGGACATTTCACGTTGCAGTTCTTCGCCATCACGCACTTCAGCATCATTAGCGCGGTGGTACCAAATTCAAACGAGTCGCCGCCCAACAAACTGGCTTTCACCACATCGCTGCCTGTCTGAAAAGCACCCGAACAACGTAACATCACTTTTTGGCGAATTCCGTTGGCGCACAACGCCTGATGAACTTCTGCAATGCCAAGCTCCGCCGCACGGCCTGTATACTTTAATGACGTGACGGATGCAGCACCGGTCCCACCCGTATTACCCGCAACATTGATTACATCCGCGCCCGCCTTCGCAACCCCGACAGCAATAGTGCCTATCCCCTCGGAACTCACTAATTTCACAATTACACGCGTACGCGCGGCCTTACAGTCGTGAATTAGTTGGCCGAGATCTTCGATTGAGTAAGTGTCGTGATGAGGAGGCGGAGAAATCAATTCAACGCCTGGCGTCCCGCCGCGAGCCGCCGCAATTTCCACGCTGACCTTGGCGGCTGGGAGCTGTCCTCCTTCACCTGGTTTGGCGCCTTGGCCAATTTTTATTTCAACCTCTTCGAGATTTGGATCTGCTAGATAGCCCGCCCATACACCAAATCGGCCGGACGCAAATTGCTTGATTTTACTGGCTCGAATCGTGCCATGACGCGTAATATGCTCGCCGCCTTCGCCGCAGTTCGACATTCCGCGCGCCATGTTGGTGCCGTGAGCAACGGCCTCATGAGCCGACGCGACCAGTGCGCCGTGAGACATGGCGCCAGAGGCCAGTCTGGGCGTTATCTCAGAGGCAGGTTGCACGTCTAGCAAATCAATGGGTTCGGGCGGAACGCGAATCCGTGATAGGTAATCTTGCGCTTCACCCTGCGCACAGATGTGAAGCGCATAATCTTCATACCAGTAGTCCTTTACATCGTTTTCAAAGCGCTCAATTAGCGATTGGGCTAACGCTTCAAGACGGCCCGGGTTTTTCGCTTTTGGACCTGTTAACTGCAGTACAAATTGATCTGCGCGTGAACTATCGACCACAAGTCCTCTGATCGCAAAATCAAGATTTCCGGCGCGATTAAACAACATCATTTCGCGCTTAATGTCCGTGACAGAATCAAGCGCGGAGATATCCGCAGGAAATGCTAAAACGTCACGCAATGCGGCCGGCCTCACATTGCGTTCTTCGTCCATTACCCTGGAGAACGCCCGAAATCCCGGTGTAATCTTAAAATCATTAATTTGCTCGAGGGTGAGTTGACTGAAGCTTGTATTAATATATCCGACTTCGGT
>JBCCFA010000157.1:0-8992 GCA_039029975.1 Pseudomonadota bacterium | reverse complement strand
GTTTCGGGCGGCGCTGCTATGAGTCAACAGCCGCCGAAGCCAATAGATCGCAGACACCGTGCCGTCCGGTCGTATCCATCCCGGCTTAGCGGAGTACGCAAACGATTGTGCGGGGCTGCACCACAACCGCCCAAGCACCACACAATGGCCGTCTGAAGGGAATTGGCATACCTACCTGTCTTAGAAACAGGTGTTTCTCGGTTCGACTCCGAGGGCGGCTACCGATAACACGGATCTGATGGGAATTGGCATACCTCGGTGTTTCAAAATCACTGGTGTCTCGGTTCGAATCCGAGGATCCGTACCATGCATGGCCCGAGCAATCCGGAGCGTTGATAGGAGAAACAACGATGATGATGAGTATATTGAAATTAGATATTGGCGGCCGACCGATTGCGTGGATTAGTCGCGAGGACGGTGCGTTGCTTTATTGCCGCGATCAAGTGGCCTGGGAAGCAGGCAGTGAAGAAACGATTCTGCGCGGCGGTATTTCTCGTCGCACCGGCAAGCGATCAAGCTTGCGGGTGAATTCTATCGTGGCGACGACCGCCCGCGACAAACAGATCGATCGTTGGCATGGCACCCCGGCCTTAACGAACCCGCGGTTATTCCGGCGCGATGATTACATGTGCCTATATTGCGGCGACGTGTTACCGCCACGCTTGCTAACGCGAGATCACGTGGTGCCAGTTTCAGCAGGCGGTAAAGACACTTGGGAAAACGTGGTGACCGCGTGTCGTCCGTGCAACCACCGCAAAGACAATCAAGCGTTGGAGTCAATCGAGATGCGATTGCTTGCCGTGCCTTACGCACCGAATCGCGCCGAGGGTTTGATTTTGGAGAACCGTCGCATTCTCGCCGATCAAATGGCGTTTCTGCGCAGCCGCGTCGGTAAAACAAGTCGATTGCGGATAGTATGACCAATAGCGGACGAGACGGTGTCTTACATTGGAAGAGTAGAAAAAGTATCAGATGCGCATCACGTATTACCGAAAGTCGACAGCACGAGCGTTGAAGTGAACGAATTTTTGTCCGAAGACTAATTTGACAGTCGATCGTACTCAGTTTTCCCATGTACCGATTTAACAGGTTTTGCTAAAAATTTTATACAATTTCAGTAGAATTCTATTTTGATGACTGGTGTTAACGGGAAACGGCAAAAATTAATAGTCATGTTTCGACGTAATTCACATTGTTTCTGCTGTTCCAAATTGCGCACAATCGTGCAATAGGATTGAGATGAACAAGTGACTTTATTTATTTTGAGCGCACATACGGTATTGAGGAGGTAATAGCATGCCCTTGGAAGTTAGAAAGACTTGGTTGGATCAGGTACAAGAAGAAATTGTTGACCCGGACCGAAGAATTGTTGACCCGCATCATCATTTTTTCGTTCCTGGCGGCGCCTTTCCCGCCTATGATTTAACGGCGCTGCATGCCGATACAGGCACGCACAACGTTCAAAAAACAGTATTTATGCAATGTTGGGAGGGCTACCGCGCGTCGGATCCGGAACACTTGCAATGCGTTGGTGAAACCGAGTGGGTTGACGCTATCTCAAAAGAGGCGGCGAAAACACCAGACGCCGCGCAAGTTGCAGGTATTATTGGTACCGCCGAACTACGCGCAGGTGCGGCCGTGCGAGAAGTGCTTGAAGCGCATCAAACGGCTAGCGACTTATTTAGGGGCATTCGTCTCGCTGCTGCATGGGATCCTGACGAAAACATCATGCGGATGCCGACAATAGAAAATGCCGACTTGTACGCCGATCCAAAGTTTCGTGAGGGCTTTAAAGTATTAGACGAGATGGGGCTTGTGTTTGACGCATATCATTATCATCCACAAACACCGGCACTCGCCGACCTGGCCCGCGCGTTCCCCAACGTTAACATTGTGCTTGATCATCTGGGCACACCGCTAGGCATTGGGGCGTATGCGAACAAGTCGGAAATTTTCGGTACGTGGCAAAAGGGCATCGCAGATATAGCATCGTGCGATAACGTCCATATCAAACTCGGCGGATTAGCAATGCCTTGGAACGGTTTTGGTTACGATGACGCGCCTGTACCACCCACCTCTGACCAGCTGGTCTCTGATCAAAAGGATTACTACCACTACGCCATAGACGCATTTGGACCTGAACGATGTATGTTTGAGAGTAACTTTCCGGTTGATAAATGCGCGGTGTCTTATACGGTGCTTTGGAATGCCTTCAAAAAAATGGCTGGTCCATATTCGGCTGCCGAAAAAGATCACCTTTTCTGGGGTACGGCTTACAAAGTTTACTCCTTGGACTAACTTTGAAGTCAATGTATCTTGGATAAATTCTCTCTCCGCAAACCTTTAGGATTCACCATTCAACCCAGCCACTGGGGTAACGGGAAGAATACCGATTAACTTTATTGCGCCGCTTCATGTTCCCGTGGTTTAATCGAGCAAACGCACTGAAAACAATAAATCAACGGAAATAGACGCGTCCATAAAATCTAATAGGCGCGCTGCTGGGGGAGGATACGGATAATGGTTCCAGTCGTTAAGTCACTGCTTACGCTATTCGGCGTTGTATTTCTTTCTAATTCGGTAAACGCCGCAACGAACTATCAAGGGCTATGGATCCTTGGCGACAGCTACTCAGATCGTCGAAATGCACACATTAGCTCAATGGGTTTCGTTGTGCCTGCCGCGGACGGCTACGACGATGGCCGTTGGTCAAACGGCCCCATGTGGGTCGAACATCTCGCAAGCCATCTAGGATTGCCTGAACCGGCACCTGGGTTTAATACCAATTTTAGTGCGGGCAACAACCTTGCTGTAGGGGGCGCTAAAACTGGTACGGGCAACAGCCTTGGACCCGCTTGGGACAATACCGGCATGCTCGCGCAACTCAACAATGGCTTTTTACCGTTCTATAGTAACCCCGCAACTAACGGCGACGATCTATTCGTTATCTTCGGCGGCGGGAACGATAGTCAAGACTGGAACCCACTTGATGCGAGTTCGCTAAACAACGTTGTATCTAATGCTATGAGTAACCTCGATGGGATTGTGAGAAGTTTGTACAACGTTGGGGCGCGCAGCTTCATGATGCCAAACTTGCCCGGTTATTCCGTTTTCGGCACCGTTAATCCGCAACCTAATTTGACAACTGAATATGCGGATGCGTTTAATCCGGCCCATGCGGCGATGGTAGCTAGCTTACGCAATGATCTAAATGACATCGTGATTTACGAAGTTGATTTCGAATCACTCTTCGATGAAATCGTGGATGATCCGACGAGTTTCGGACTGAGCAATGTGTCGGCACCATGCTTAGATTATTCGGCCGGATTCGTTTTACAAAGCGCTTGCGGAAATCCCGAAGATTATTTGTTATTCGATACCGTCCACCCAACCGCCGCGGCTCACCAGTTTATGGGCGATGCTGCGATCGCTAGTCTTCAACCAATCCCCGTGCCTGGCGTCGCGCCGTTGATGGCGATTTTCGCCATTGGTATGGCACATTATCGCCGGGGGCGCGTCAGGCTAGTTTGACTATTCGGCATATCGAATTACGCCGCTACGCCCTGGGGTATTCAAAGGCGGAAAACACCCGGTTCGAATAGCCTGCTCAGGCTTGCAAAAGTTATGAGCATCATCCACAACGTTGCTGTAATCACCCGCGACGATCTCTTAACCATTCTTATTGCCTCCTCCCAAGGGGCCATCCACATTTCGATCGCTGCCGCTACAATTAGTCAACGTTTTGGTTTTTCACTATAGATTGTAAAAAATCGTTTCCAAGCATTAACACCTCTCGGGTTGCCCAAACGATAATTTATAATCGGCTTACCAATAAATCATGGAATGATGATGACTAAGAAAGGACGCCAAATTTATCCTAATTTCGCTCTCGCCCTATTCCTTCTAGCAAGCGTATTACTCGTCTCCGGTTGCGCCACGCCAGCCAAACCGCAGGCGATGGTCGTACAGCCCAGCTCTTCTCCTGCCATTCCGCAATACAAGAGTCACTCAAATCGTCTGTTTGGGTGAACACCGTAAGCGGTGGTAAAGAAACGAATCCTCTTTGGACATCGGAAGTGGGCAATGCCGAATTTCAAGAAGCACTAACCCAAAGTCTAAGGATCGCGGGACTACTGGCACAAGATGCCTCATCTAGTCGCTACAAGGTAAGTGCTACATTGAAAGAGCTAAAGCAACCGCTTATTGGCGTGACTTTCAAAGTTAACTCATCCGTGGATTACCTCGTTGTGGGTGGAAACGATACTCAAACGATTCCAATTAACGCAGTTGGCGTTGGCACGGTTTCAGACTCCTGGGTCGGCGTATCACGGCTTCGCATAGCCAGCGAAAAGTCCATACAAGAAAACATAAAAGCGTTCATGAAGCGGCTAGGCGATTTTGAATGAGCGCGAGAACAACAATTCTACTTTGACAATATTAATCATAAGGACATAAAAAATGACAAGAATTCTTTTGCAACTCGCTGCGGTTTTGATATCACCACTACTTTTTTCGGGTTGCGCTTCGATTACCAGCGGCAAAACCCAATCTTTAACGCTTGAATCGGTGTGTGGCGGGGACCCTGTTGATGGTGCCCAATGCGAGCTAACAAATTCCAAAGGTCGGTGGATCGTGAAAACGCCAGGGTCCGTTGCAGTCCACAAGGCTTACGGCGATCTCAACATATCGTGCACAAAAGAAGGATTCGGAGCAGCAGGTGGCACATTCGAATCATCAGCCAACGGTGGGGCATGGGGCAACATCATCGCCGGTGGAGTGGTTGGGTATTTTATCGACGCCGGAAGCGGCGCAGGGTTTAACTATCCAGAAACCATGACAATTGTGTTCGATCCGCCGTGTGGCGAATCCACCGCGGATGATGTAGCGAGCACGAACTAACTCTTGATTTAGCGTAACCGGCCACAATGCTACCACGCCAACTTTACCGGACACCCAAGAAAAGAGATAAAGGCTATGAATGGGGAGAGAGCAGTCAGTCACCCCTAACCCACTTAAAGCGTGTATAGCCCATGACCTTGGCCGAGATTAGAAACTTCCCTTGGTCATTATTCTCAATTTTTCTTAATGCCGGAATTGAAAGTGGCGAGCTATCGCCGGGTTTTAAATCTATCGGGAAGGTAAACGTATCCGCCCAGCTCGGATTCTTTCTTTCCTTGTTCGATTCCCTAGCCCAAACCCAGCTGTAACGCACCAACACCTGAACATCTGTCACCCGTTGGGCTGTGGCGTTTAGGAGTTCTCCTTCAATAGAACCATCATCCGCGATCTCATAAAGAAACGTTACCGCTTTCTCTATTGTTTTCTGATGCAAGACTTCTTTGCTGATTATTTCTTGCGCGGCTACCGTTTGCGTCACTAAAAAAATGACTAAGCCGAAAGAAAATTTCATCGCACGCAACATGTTGGCTGCCTAAAACAGTATGAAAATCAATTCGAGCTATTGTACCGTACTAGTCGGTGTGGCTTCGGTAGCGGACTACTATGAAGCTGTGCCGAAACCCTCGTTCATATTCGCTGGGAAAGTTTCCCGAAAATTCAACATAAATTGGTTGTCCAAAACCAACTTTTCATCCACGTTACGAACATTTACGCAATGAGGAAAAACCTTAATTTGAGTTCAGGTTTTGTTCACTGCTCGCTAACTAGGCTGTGACTCGACGCAGCTATTGCGCCATTTAACTTGAGTTCTTAAGAAGGAGAAGCTCATGAACAGTAACAACAAAGATCGCATTGCTACGCCAAATCCGTTCAAGGCACTTGGTTTAGGTACCGCGTTGGTCGTAATGGCGCTTGGCACCTCTAGCGTGTATGCCGATCACGATCGATATGAAGACTGCGATGTCGAACGTCATGTTCATCATCATTACTACGATAACGGGCGATACAACGCGCGTTACCAGCAACCGCGACGTTATCGACAACGCCAAACCCACAACCACTATTACGGTGGCGGACACGGTTATGGTCATGCTCACGGGGGCGGTTACTATCGCCAGCCTCGCTACCATGCCGGCTATAGTCGTGGTGGTTATGGCCCTAACTTTGGTAACGCGGTCGGTGGAGCCCTAGGCGGTTACATCGGTTCGCAAATTGGTAGTGGTTCGGGTAACTCTGCCGCCACGGCGGCCGGCGCAATACTTGGTTACGCCCTGGGCGGTAGATTCTAACTGCGCTGTCGTCCCCATAGGGGCCGCATTGGTAATGACGGCGCATAAGACTGGCCGCGTCGTTCTGCTAGTGCGGCCCCACTTTTTAATGAATTAACGTCGTGCGCGGATAGGCCGCACGCCAACCGAACCAAAATGCCCGATGCCCCGGTAGACGTCGCAAACGAGTGCCGTCGCCTTTGTCCAAACTGCTTTCAGTCACAACCCATGCGTTTCCGCTTGTGTCTGTCAGCGACTCTCCATCGTAGTTTTCAAAAGCGAAGTCTGCAGATTCATAGGCGCGATTCGCACCGCTGGCATCGGTTAACACCAAGATGCGCTTGCCCGCGTAATCAAGCTGCAGTAGCGGATGATTGGCTAGATGTTCAATGCTAATGGCCATTGGCGTACCGCCCGTTAAACGCAATGCAAAGATTTCGCGTTTGTTATCCAATCTTTGATCTTTGTGCGGCACGGGGAACATAAGTTCATCGGTTGCAAAATACTCCCGGTAGGCAACGCCTTCGCCGTAGTCGCGTATGTGACCGGTATCCTCTGCGAGTACTAGCGTGTCGGGGTGGCGAGCTCGCCACGTTGCCCAGTCTGTGGTGACAACGGTCATTGGCTCGAGCGCGATACCTTTACCAACTAATGGTCCAATAACGGGTTTTCCCCAGAGTGTACTCCATAAACTTTGGGTCGCACGGTCGTACATCAATTTATTCGACCGAAATAGGAACCCACTGGTACCCATTTCGTGGTTCACACCGTTAACTTGTGTTCCATACAGGATCACTGCGCCGCAGAGGGTTCAGTAAACACCGGCGACAGCTTTACCGCCAACTTCGTCAACGAACATTTCGTGCCACGCCAGAATGCGTTTTGGGTAAGCGCGCACGTCGTCGCCGATGGCAATACCAAAAACGACATTGTCATCTTCTAGATACTTTGCTTTGTGTGCCGCGATCATTTTTGGGTAGCGTAATGGGGGAATACCATCCTGACGGACCCCACCCCAAACAACTTCGTCTAGCCGAATAGTCGCTGCACGTTGCTCTCCAAAGTAGCCTCTGAAAATGGGATCGATCAACCCGTAAAGCCGACTCTTGAAATCACCATACTCGGGGTGTTTTTGTTCTTGTTGTTCCCACAACCACTGCCACCAGGCGAACGTGTCGCTGCCGTAGTCCTGTTGCGTTTTCGATTCAAGAAGCTGCAAAAGTTTATCTGCCGTGCTTTTATCTCGCATTAAATATAAAGAATCTAACGCAAACGGAATGTAATCTTCGCGCCAGGTCTTGTCGATGAATCTAAACGCTTGCTTGATTTCGCGCTTCACCCCAACATTTAGATCGAAAAATGCCTGGTTGACGGAAGTGCTCGCGCGCTCTTTCGCGAACGAATCGTTAATGAGGCGATCAGCGACATAGGCGAAGCAAAATAGCGAGAGGATTGAAATTAGAGTCGCGCGCATCACGGTCAAAATGCCCAGAAAATTATTCAGTGATGCTGGGACAGTCGTTTGCGACCGAAGGTTCCCGAACCTTATTCAGCACAGTGAGGTAACAAGACCCGTCTCGCTAAAACCAACTAGCGATCGCTGCTTACTAATATCCCGTTTTTACTCAATTCATCGATTTTTTCGACTGGATATTGCAGCACGCTTTGCAAAATATCTGCATTGTGCTCACCAAGTGCTGGTACGTCTCCCGGCTCGTACGCGGCTTGCTCGGAAAACCGCAGAGGGAAGCCGGGAAGATGCATTTCGCCAACGAAGGGATCGTTGACCGTTCGAATAGCGCCACGGCCGCGATAATATTCATGATGAATTGCATCGGTTGGGTTAATCACTGGGCCACTTGGCACTCTGAATTTTTCCATATGCGCCCAAGCATCAGCATCGGTTGCAAAGCTTTGTAACCAGCGCTCAATTATTGGAATCAGTTCTTGCTGATTTTTTGCCCGGGCATCTTGGTCGGCGAAGCGGGGATCGGAAAATAATTCAGGTTGCGCCATGGCTTCGCAAAGATTTTTCCACTGGTTCTGTAATACCAGCAATACCATGTAACCGTCTGCACTTTTGTAAACGCCGCAGGGACAAACCAAAGGATGATGGGCACCAGCACGCATTGGTTCGTATGCGCCGTCGCTCGCGCAATAAGCTTGTAGGGTTATTTCATTCATATGGAACAAGGCATCGACCATCGAAATATCCAAATACTGGCCTTTGCCGGTACGCTCGCGATGGAACAGCGCATAGCCAATCGCTGAGAAGGCATGAACTCCGGCGTTCGTATCTGCAATGCCTAACCCCACCGGGTGTGGCGAACCTTCTTTCGGACCCGTCATATGCATCACGCCGGTGAAGGCTTGCGCAATCCAATCGTAACCCGTCTTGTCTGCGTAAGGTCCTTCGCGACCGAAAGCGGAAATTGACGCGACGATGAGCGCTGGATTAATGGCTTTGAGACTTTCGTAATCAAGCTTCAGTTTCTCGGCCGTGCGCTTGGAGTAGTTCTCAACTACCACATCGGCGACGCCAATTAGCTCCTCAATAATATCTTTACCTTCCTCCGATTCGAAATCCAAACAAATACTTTTTTTGCCGAGCGACTGCTGGACAAAATAGCCACTGCGGCCGTTTTTCATGATCGGTAAGGTACGGGTGGGATCGCCATTAGGTGCCTGCTCAACCTTAATGATTTCGGCGCCCATTTCGGCCATTAATCGGGTCACGACCGGGCCGGCTAAATATTGGGTGAAATCCACCACGCGAATACCTTGCAAAATTTTCATGTTATGTCCCCGTCTAATTCAAAATATCG
>JBCCFA010000156.1:0-9044 GCA_039029975.1 Pseudomonadota bacterium | reverse complement strand
TGAAGCGGCGATGTTAGGCCAGCCGATCACGATGTTAATTCCCCAAGTGGTCGGCTTTAAACTGTCAGGCGACTTACCTGAGGGGGCGACCGCTACTGATCTTGTATTACGAGTCGTCGAGATGTTGCGAGAAAAAGGCGTGGTCGGCAAGTTCGTTGAATTCTACGGCCCCGGTTTAGATGCCCTCACTCTCGCGGATAGGGCAACGATCGCGAATATGGCGCCCGAATACGGCGCAACCTGTGGAATCTTCCCGATCGATGCAGAAACGGTTAATTATCTAAGGCTATCGGGCCGCCCCGCGGACCAAGTCGCGCTTGTGGAACAATATGCGCGGGCAACGGGTATGTGGCGAGACAAGAATAGTGCGGACGCAGTTTATTCTGATACTTTGAGTCTAGACATGGCGAGCGTAGAACCGAGCCTAGCAGGACCCAAACGACCCCAGGATCGAATCAACCTTCGCGAATCAAAGGCCACCTACCAAGCATTGCTTACAGAAGCGACCGCCAAGCGAAGCGGCGGCGGGATCGCTCATGTCGATGAGGGTAACTACGATTTAGTTGATGGTGCGGTTGTCATTGCCGCAATCACTTCATGCACGAATACTTCGAATCCTTCGGTGATGATGGGCGCCGGATTGTTAGCCAAAAATGCGCAAGCGCGCGACCTAAAAGTAAAACCTTGGGTCAAAACGAGTTTGGCACCGGGGTCGATGGTGGTCACCGATTATCTCACTGAAGCCGGGGTGATGTCGGCGCTGGAATCTCTAGGGTTTCATCACGTTGGCTACGGCTGCACTACCTGCATCGGTAATTCTGGACCATTACCTGGTCCCGTCAGCGAAGCCATCACACGGGGTGACCTCATTGCGACCTCCGTATTGTCTGGGAATCGAAATTTCGAAGGGCGCGTCCACGCGGAAGTGAGAATGAATTTTCTAGCGTCGCCGCCGCTGGTGGTGGCATATGCTTTGGCTGGTACGATGGATATTGATTTGTATAACGATCCAATTGGCCAAGACCCATCAGGCAACGATGTTTTCCTGAAAGATCTGTGGCCTAGCGGGCAAGATATTCAAGACGCAATTTCGGCGACTATTGATTCCGATATGTTTGCCTCGAGCTATGAGAACGTCTTCAAGGGTGATGAAAGATGGACCAGCATTGACGTACCGACCTCAAATCAATTTGCTTGGAACGATAAGTCCACTTACGTAAAACACCCACCGTACTTTGAAGGAATGACTTTACGACCTGATGGTATTCAACCGATAAAAGGGGCGCGGGTATTAGCGAAGCTGGGCGACTCGATTACTACCGATCATATTTCCCCAGCAGGTTCGATCAAGGCGGATAGCCCCGCAGGTGAGTACCTAATTGCACATGCGGTTGAACCGCAGGATTTCAACTCATACGGCTCGCGCCGGGGCAACCATGAAGTTATGATGCGCGGCACTTTTGCCAATATTAGATTACGTAATGAATTAGCGCCGGGTACCGAAGGGGGTTGGACAAGCTTGCAGCCTTCGGGCGAACAAATGTCGATATACGATGCCTCAATGCAGTACCAACAAGCCGGTACGCCCTTGCTCGTTATTGCTGGTAAGGAATACGGCACTGGGTCATCGCGAGATTGGGCAGCGAAAGGCACGCTTTTATTAGGCGTTAAAGCAGTAATTTCGGAGAGTTTTGAACGCATTCACCGCAGCAATCTCGTCGGCATGGGCGTGCTACCGCTCAACTTTCAAGCTGGGGAGTCGGCTAATAGCTTGGGCTTAACTGGCCTAGAGACCTATGATGTCGAGGGGCTGGAGAGTGGCGCTAAAACGGTTACGATCACGGCGACCGACGACTCGGGAAATAAAACGTCTTTTCAGTGTTCGGTTCGCGTTGATACCCCGAAGGAGTGGGAATACTTCGAGAATGGTGGCATTCTCCATTATGTCCTACGACAGTTAGCGGCGTAGGCGAATATCAAATTTAACGAGAACAGTTAAAGAAAAATCAAACTCACGACGATACCCTAAATTACTGCCAGCCCGTGACGCTGGCTAATGGCTTTTATCGGTTTTTTTGGGGGCTCTCGTGGATCTAACTGCAGATAATTCTATAAGGGGAAATTCGTCCATGGCATCCCATGTGATGACGCAAGCGTTCGGCAAAAACTTTTTAGGGCACTCACCAAACTGGTTCAAAATAGCAATCATTGCTTTTTTGATCGTCAATCCGATTATTGTTCTTACAGCCGGCAAGTTTATCGCCGGTTGGGTGCTAATTGCAGAGTTCATTTTCTGCTTGGCAATGGCGCTGAAATGCTACCCCTTACAACCAGGCGGCCTATTGGCAATTGAAGCAGTGGTGTTGGGGATGACCTCTCCGGAGTCGGTTTATCACGAAACCGTGGCGAACTTTCCCGTCATCATGCTATTGATGTTCATGGTTGCTGGCATTTTTTTCCTTAAAGAACTGCTGCTCTTTACCTTCACGAAAATTTTGTTGGGGGTGCAGTCTAAAATCCTGCTCTCTCTATTATTCTCTTTCGTTGCCGCCGTCCTATCGGCGTTTTTAGATGCATTAACCGTGACAGCAGTCGTAATAACGGTCGCTGAAGGATTTTATTTGATCTATCACAAAATTGCGTCCGGCAAGAAATACCATGACGACCATGACCACGGCGATGACCAACAAATAGGCGAGCTTTCCAGACAAGACTTAGATGAGTTTCGTGCCTTTTTACGCAGCCTAATGATGCACGCTGCGGTCGGTACTGCCTTAGGCGGTGTGTGCACATTGGTGGGCGAACCACAAAACTTGCTTATCGCGAAAGTGGCCGGTTGGGAATTCGGTGAGTTTTTCCTGCGTATGGCACCGATTTCAATGCCAGTGCTGGTCGCAGGCTTGGCCACTTGTGCCTTTTTAGAAAAATCCAAATGGTTTGATTTCGGGCACGAGCTGCCAGAGAACGTTCGAATTATCTTGGTGGGGTACGACGCCAATCAAACCGAAAATCGTACAAGTCAAGATGTAGCTAAACTGATCGTACAGGGCGTCGTCGCGTTATTCCTCGTCATTGCCCTTGGATTTCACCTAGCCGAAGTTGGTGTGATCGGTCTTACGGTCATCGTGCTCGCGACCGCCTTCAATGGCATCACGGAAGAACATCAACTTGGCCACGCCTTCGAAGAAGCTTTGCCTTTTACTTCGCTGCTGGTCGTGTTTTTTGGCATCGTTGCGGTTATCCACGATCAGCACCTATTTTCCCCAGTGATTGAATGGGTGTTGAATCTCGAAGGTAAAATACAGACCAGCGCGTTTTATCTAGCGAACGGGGTATTATCGATGATCAGCGATAATGTCTTCGTCGCGACAGTTTATATCACTGAGGTAGACAATGCCTTGGAGGCAGGAAGAATTACGCAAGCGCAATTTGAACAACTCGCGGTCGCCATTAACACTGGCACGAACATCCCATCAGTGGCGACACCCAACGGGCAGGCTGCTTTCTTATTCTTGTTAACATCTGCGATAGCACCGTTAATTCGACTGTCTTACGGAAAAATGGTGTGGATGGCACTGCCTTATACCATCACGATGACGATAACCGGTTTGGCGGCGGTGTATTTTCTACTGTAGTGTGGGTACCGCTAGCCTATCGAAAGAAAGCGCTTTCAAGCCGGCCTATTCTGCTTTAGATAATTTGTCGAATACGTTCAGAAGTTTGTGACAGCGATCGCTATATTCGCTGTCAACTTTATGGAACTCGCTCCAACGTCTCTCCATCAGTTGATTGATGTTTTTCGACGCGACATTGAAATCCGATAAAGATACAGATTCGCCAATTAGGCTGACCGCAAGATTGAAAGAGTATTCGCCTGCGCCGTAATATCTTTCATATTCGGCGACCCCTTTGGCGTTCGCTGCGGAAAAAAAGTAGGCCGCGCACGATGCCGCGTGCTGCGCGACTACGCGCTCTTCGGATTGATTAGGATGATTGTTCGCATTCACGACTGATGTGACTAGCGTCATGGTTAGCGCTGCCGAAACAGAAACCACGCAGCGACTAACCATCATCGCATTTCAATTTCGATAAAAACCATTTCTTGGTCACTATCGTTAACGACATTGTGTTCTACGCCCGCTTCGCGGGTGTAAGTCTGGCCCTTGCGAAGTTCAGCATGCTTATCGCCCTGCGCAGTTTCTAACAACAATATACCATCGACCATTGGACAAACAACGTAGTCGAATTCATGGCGATGCCACCCCGTCTCGGCGCCTGGTGAAAACCGCCATTCGGTAACGATAGCCCTGTCGTTATCTATTTGCCGTGTTGGTACGGCTGCTGGTCGAGACATATTGTTCTCTCCTAATTTACGGGTATCTGGTCGCTTCTAAACTTTGGTGCCCTGTTTTAGTTGTTCCGCTAAACTTAAGGCTGCGGCGCCCAGCGCCATACAGTCCACACCGCTAGCGATTAAGCTAAAACCACGTTGCGCGTAGCTGATTGCAGCCTGCGGATTACCGTGAAAAATACCATGTGGCATCCCGTGGGCGGCGCAGCTTGCACGAACTCTCTCAATTGCATCAACCACATCTTCGTTATCGGGCTCGCCGAGTAAATTCATACTCGCCGCTAAATCGTTTGGACCGACCAAAATACCCGACAATGCTGACGTGTTTATGATTGCCTCGATGTTCTCGACAGCATCGATGTGCTCGATTTGTGCGATGACCACCGTTTCGCGATTTGCCGACTCGAGGTAGTTCGCGAAATTGTTGCCGTAGGCGTTTGCGCGGCCTACGCCGACCCCCCGTCTACCCAGCGGCGGATATTTTCCATAGGCGACGATGGCGGCAGCAATTTCAGCAGAATTCACCTGCGGTACAATCACACCGGTCGCGCCGATATCGAGGGCTTGCTTCACGCTTTTTTCGCTTTGATCGGCAATTCGAATTAAAGCGGGCACACAACTTGCTCGTACTAAACCCTCCAGCGCACCGATGTCTAAGGCGCCATGCTCAGCATCAACAAATATCCAATCAAAGCCCTGTTGGCTCACGATTTCTGCAACCGCAGGACAATCCAGACTAATAATCGTGCCCAACAGTTTGTCGTGATTTGCTAAGCGTTCGGCAAAAGTTTTCATTACTTTATTCCAATGTATGCGGCTGGCTAATATTAACCTTTTTCACAAACACATAAAAAAGGCCGCAATAGCGACCTTTTTAGTTTATGTGATGAAGTCTATCTTAAGTTTCGACAGAGAATTTCTGTGTCCATTCATTTCCTTTGGAGTCAACCACTTCCGCTCGCAGTTCACCGCCATCTTGCGGTTTGAAAAAGAATCGAAAGCTCGGATCTGAGCTCACGGAAAAACCCGTTTCCGCCGTCATGATATGCGTGTCGTTATAGAAAATCTTAATTTTCTCAACATAGTGGGCGGGCCGGAAAAGCTGAGTTTTCTGGTCTTTCTGCATCCCAGTCACATTGGGATGGCTCAGCAGGAATTGACCGACCATCGTGCGATCGGAATTGACATCACCGACCGTTTTAAATTTCATCGTGCCAAGCACTTCCATTGCACGGGCGTAATCCGCTGCAAGCGGTGCCGAGCACCCACCTTGGGCTTTCACAAAATTAGTCACCATATGGTGCTCACCGTTATTCAGCACAGCGATAGCGCGAACATTAGTATATTTATCCACCCGAATTCGCATTGCCAAATCGGCTCTGCCCATTTCTTTGGTTAAATGAAAAATACCTACTAGCGGTTGCGGGTTCTCATCGACAAACATATAGATTTTGTCGATTGACCGCTCTTCGCTCTGCGCAAAAGCCGCCTTGATGGACACTGGCGTAACTGATGCGTCCTCAGCACGATAAGGCGTTTTCAGTTCGATGACGTTCGCTTCTTCAATTAGCGTCACGTTCTCAAAATACTTGGGCTTGAGAAACGTTTCCCAGACATCGATTTTTGTTTGCTCGGCGTTGACACTGAGCGCCACGCTAAATAATAAAAGTGCGAGTAATCGCTCCAGTATGCTTTTCGTGTTGATTTTCATCACTACTAGTACTCCTTAACACTATCTATATTTATATCGTTGCTCTTCCAGCTCGCAGATTCGGATCAAAATTCTTCGTCGCGTTATAAACTTAGCTTAAGCCTTTAGCTGGGCCAAAAACCAATCCGCGGCACCATGCAAACGGGATCGATCATCAAAAGCCCTGGCCGTTGCCATTGCTCCTTCTAGCATTGCTACTAACACACGACCACTGGCGGCAGGGTCCAGTGCTCGGTGGAAAGATCCGGTCGATTTTCCGAGCTCGACCAAATTTGCTACCCATTGCTCTCCGGCAGACCAAAATCCCTGCACTTCCTCGCGCACAAAATCGGGGACCCCATCTTGAGCGCACGCGACCATGCAGAATGGGCACAATCTGTCTCCGTCACCGAAGGTGTCGTCAAATATTTCGACAAATGCCCGCAGCTTTTGTTCGATTCCATCAACCTCGCGATCGATTCGCGCCAATTCCAATTCGAAACCACCTCTAACCTCACTAAGCACAGCTCGCGCCAAATCCGGCTTGGTCGGAAAATGATAGTGGATACTGGCTGTTTTAATCCCGACCTCGGCTGCAATATCGCGAAAACTGAAACCCATAAAACCACGCCGCTGGACCATATCTAAGGCCACATTAATGATTTTTTCGACGGTAGATCCCGCGGCAATATCGGTAGTCATGGAGTTCAGCAAGTAACTTAAACTTCACACGATTATACCTATCAGTAGGTAGGTTGTACAGCGGCGCGTTGAAATGTTGAGATACAATACCGCTGAAAGTTAACAACAATTAAACCAATGCCCCGATATAACTGCTTTAGTCGCAACGACGTTTTTAACCCCCGAAACCTATATTTCGCCGCCAACGCAATGATCATTTTAATGGCGAGCGCCTGCAGTAGCGATGTATCACAAAACGCGACTGGGCATGCGCCCGTTTCTCCGGCACAAACGGGCGCAAATCTTGCGATACCCGTGTCTGAACAGCAAGAATCTGCACAGTACTTTTTTAACGTTAGCGGCCATACAAAAGACGAAGTGCAGCGCCTTCTGACTCGTGCGCAAGAAATTTACGAGTCATTGCCGGAAGAAAAGAAACAATCACTCAAAGTAGCGATGGTGCTGCACGGTCCTGATGCGCAATTTTTTGCAAAACAAAACTATGAAAAAAACAAATCCTTGGTTGATTCCGCGGCAAAATTAGAGGCGTTTGGATTCATCGATCTGAAGGTTTGCGCAGTATCGGCGAAATCTCATGGAATCGGTGAGGATGGGTTTCCTGCGTTCATCGATGTTGTCCCTTACGGACCCGACGCAATAAAGCGCCTGCGCGACAACGGTTTTACAGAACTGTAGGCCCGGCGTCTAGCTATTCAAAATGGTCAAAAGACGCTGGTGTTAAGATCTCACCGCAGCTCGACTGAATCATTCCATGCTCGTTCGGCGAAATGATGGCGCCGATTTTACTAATTGGCACATTGCAGCGAACCGCGATTTCCTCAATCGCTGACCGATGTGTCGGTTTCGCAGTAAAACAGAGTTCATAATCGTCTCCGCCGTTTATCCCTAGATTGAGTTTTTCTTTTTTGGGCAACTTGTCGAGCGCCGCGCTAAGCGGAATCGATTCCAGATCGAGTTGCGCCGCGACATGACTAGCCGCCAAAATATGCTGAAGGTCGCCAAGCAATCCATCTGAGAGGTCGATGCAACTCGAGGCAAATGCGCGAATTTCCCGGCCTATGTTAGTGCGCGGTAGCGGCGCCCAATAGGCACTGTTAAGCGCCTCACTCATCTCGCCAGCGTCTAAGTAACGCACGGCGAAGGCCGCGCTACCCAATTCTCCCGTGACATAAATGTCGTCGCCCACATCGCTGCCGGTGCGCAGCATCGCCTGTCCGTCCGGCACAACACCGGTAATATGCCAAGTAATTGATAAGGGACCGCGTGTTAGATCGCCACCGATTAAGCTTGTTTTATCGATACCAAATACGTCGCTGAAACCGCCTACGAAATTTTCCAACCAAACCGGTTCTATTTTTGGCACGCTCAACGCGAGGTTCGCCCAGTTTGCCGTGCCACCCATCGCGGCAATATCACTGATCGCAGCAGCAGCTGACCGGAAACCTAATTTGTCAGCGGGACATTTTGCAGGGAAATGCACGCCTTCGAGAAGTGTGTCTGTCGTGAGAACTAATTGATGGCCTGGCGGTGGACTGAGCACAGCACAGTCATCTCCAATCCCTACAGCTAAACCCGTTGATTCAGAGGGCGATTGGAAAAATCGTTTGATGACTTCGAATTCATTCACCGCGCCGCATCATGCCTTGATTGGTGCAGGTGCACCCGGTAGACCTAGCCTTGTCTCAGTTTCGGCGATCTTATCTAAGACGCCGTTAATGTATTTGTGCGCATCTTCGGAACCAAACATTTTGCTAAGACCGACAGCTTCGTTGATGACGACTTTCCAGGGTATTTCGGGGTTGGAGGATAACTCGTAAGCGCCAACAAGTAACACGCACTTTTCAACGGGACCAATTTGTTGCCAGTCGCGATCAAGGTGGGGAATGATGAAAGCGCGCAATTGATCATAATTTTCCGGAATCGTTTTAGTTAACTCAGAAAAATACGCCATGTCCACGTTCACTAATTCGCGGTCGGCGATGAACTCTTGGATTATCTGATTAGGGGGTTGGCCTGCTAAGAGCCACTGATAGAGAGCTTGTACTGCACACCGTCTAGCGCGCACTTTTTTACTGTGCGGGCGCGGCGCCATGCTAGATTTGGCGCATGACCGAAATCATCTCGATGGCGGTCTGGGCTGCATCTATTCCTTTGTTTCCTGCTTTGACTACAGCTGTCACTTTTGCACTTCAAGTACGTAAGTTTTTGTGTGTTGGCTAAATGCATGTGTACAGTGAATGTGCTGCGTTGACCTTGACCACCCATTTTCAATAAGATATTGACAAGCGTAACCTGCTGCCG
>JBCCFA010000155.1:0-9054 GCA_039029975.1 Pseudomonadota bacterium | reverse complement strand
TTCATATGGTTCTACGAAGGCGTAAAATACATTGGTGCAGCTCGCACGTCGGTGTATATCAATTTAGTGCCGGTTTTTGGCGTGCTGTTATCGGCGATAACAATCGGCGAACGCCCCCATCTTTCTCTTTATGCTGGCGGCGCATTGATCTTGGTGGGATTAGCGATAGTGAATTATTTCCATGCTAATCATGTTGAATAAAATGATATTTTCGGTGAAAACAGATGGCACTTAACGGGAGAAAATTACGTTGATAGAAATAAATGGTGTTGCACATACGATAATCGCCGTAAGCGATTTCGAAACCTGTTCGGCGTTTTATCATAAATTACTGCCGTTTCTGGGCTTGACCAATGTGTTTGATGGGGCCGACTTTGTTTACTACGTTGGTGGTAGAACCGCGTTGGGTATTGGTCGTTGCGATGCCGAGTTCGAAGGCCAACGGTTTGTGCAAAACAGTGTAGGGTTACACCATCATTGTTTTCGTGCACGCAAAAAGGAAGATGTGGATACCCTCCATGATTATCTTATGGAAATTGATGCCGAGATAGTGCACCCGCCCGAAGAGGGCGGGTGGGCGCCAGGTTACTACTCGGTCTTGTTCGAAGATCCGGTCGGCACGCGCTTAGAACTTAACCACGTACCGGGCCAAGGGGTACTAGCAAATGATGCGGGATTTAATCCATCTGGTGATTACGATTAGAACGCGCAAATAACCGGTATACCAATCCCCTAAGACGCTTTAGCTATCGCTAATTCACGCCCGTGGCGCAACAACTGCCCGGAATGAGAATTCGTTTCTTTATCATCTTCAATGGTGACTTCGCCGTTCACCAAAATATAGTGATACCCTTTTGCGCGTTGAATACGTCGCCATTCGCCGCCCGGTAAATCATGCACAATCTCAGCAGGTAACACTTCGAGGTTTTCGTAGTCGTAAATCACGATATCGGCGGGCGCCCCTTTTTTCAGTACACCTCTATTTTCGAACCCAGCAACCATAGCGGGTAGCGCGCTAAGTCGCCAATGAACTTCCTCCAACGTTAGCATGTGATTTTCGCGCACGCATTTAATGATCGCCTCGGTCGGGTAACGACCGGCAGTTAAGAATTTAGTATGCGCACCCCCGTCCGAGACACCGAACAAGACATAGGGGTCTTGCACGATCTCGCGAAGATTATCCAAATTACAATTTGGTGGCGCGGCGAAAAATTCTGTTTTGAGCTCGTCGGCCACTGCAATATCTAGCAATACATCGATCGGGTGTTTATCCTCTTGTTCAGCGATTGCGCCAATCATGAGGTCACGATACTTTTCAGTGGCTTCAGATTCAGGACCCGTGACCACAATATTGGTAATAGGTCCCGTAACCGTGGCGCTAGGGTTCTGAGTGCGCAAGGCCTTGCGTCTTTCCGGATCGGCAAGCTTTTGTAAGCGCTCTTCAACGCTGCCTAAGGTGGCTTCTTTCCACGCTGGGCGATCATCCCACAGATTCCAATCTTCAAACGTGAAAGCAAAACCAGCATCAGTGGTTAAACCTTGGCCATAAACGCGCGAACCACGCTCGCGACAGGCCCGCAACCATGCCAGCCCCTCACGATGAATTTCGGGTTTATGGTCATACGCCATAAGCACGTTCCAAAGCAGTGGACGACCGCTAATTTGCGACAGCTTTTCCATGTGTCTACGGTCTGCGGCTAAATCACTTGACGCAATTGTCATTTGCATGAAGCCTTGGTTCCGTGCGCCAAGCACCCGCGCAAATTCCTCGCAGGTTTCGTCATGCATCACATCGGTTACCATGGGAGAACCGTCGTAATCATTTTGAACAGACGCCGGGCCGTCGGGCAACAAACGCTGCGCAGACCAGCCGCAACCACCTGCATCTAGTGATTCATTGAACAACCGCATCATTTCTTTGTGCTCGGCGGCCGTGGGTTTGCGCCCGGCTTTCGCATCTTCCATGCCCATCACCCAAATCATGAGCGGTCCAATGGGCACATAAGGCAGCAAGTTCATAGCCTTCGGTGCGCGATCAACGCTATCTAGATATTCAGGAAAAGTCGTCCAATCCCACGGCATGCCTTCTTTCATAGACACATAGGGAATGGCTTCAACGCGCGTCATGGTGAGCATGGCTCTTTCGCGCATATCTGGCGCCACCGGCGCGAAGCCGAAACCACAGTTGCCGATGACTGCCGAGGTAATCCCATGCCAACCAGACAGTGTGCAATACGGATCCCAAAACAATTGCGCATCGTAATGTGTGTGCAAGTCAATAAAACCAGGTGCCACCACCAGGCCTTTTGCGTCAATCACGCGACCACCGCGGCCGGCATCAATATGACCAATTTCGTCAATGACGCCGTTTTTAATCCCAAGATCGGCGCGGTACCGAGCGACGCCGGTGCCGTCCACAATTAATCCGTCTTTAATGACGATATCGAAATTTTGCATGACTACTCAGCCGCCTCTTCAAGTGCGTGCAGCTATCTCCTTAATGACTTAGTTGGCAAGTTAATAGGCTTAATTTAGCATTCTCTATATGATTACGTCTAAATTCTGTGTTGCGTTGCAATACAATTTTGGATAAAACGCGAGCTGAAGGTGCTTTGCAAAGCGTTCAAAATGGCCGTAAATATTAGGAGATATACTCATCAACGCTGATTCTCCGACTGTAGCTGCGCTGGGCGCCATGCGCTTCGTATCGCTCACCACATTTCGAAAAACCGGCAAGGAAATCCGCACACCCGTATGGATTGCCGAAGCGAACGGCAAGCTCTATATCTACAGTGAAGGCCGTGCCGGTAAAGTAAAACGAACGCGGGCCAACGGCAAAGCGCGATTAGCGGAATGCGATATGCGTGGAAATTTGCTCGGCGATTTTGTAGAAGCCAAGGGCCGCGTCGTCACAGACCCCGAAGAGCACGCGTTAGGTCTTCGCGTCTTAAAGGAAAAGTACGGCTGGCAAATGGGTATCGCGAATTTTGTATCTCGGCTATTTGGTAAATATTCGAAACGCGCGGTGCTGGCTTTTGAGCTGATCTAATTCCAGTGTCACTTACTTCGCGCACTATCGAAGCGGCTTGTCACTGCGGGAATATTCGCTATGCACTGCAATGGCCAGAAGAGGCTTTCCCCATTACGGTTCGTGAATGTGGCTGCTCCTTTTGCCAAAAGCATGGTGGGGTTTACACGTCCCATCCGCAAAGTGAACTGCACATCGAGATATTGGATAGCGATAAAGTGAGCGCCTTTCGCTTCGGGCATGAAACGGCGGATTTTAATTTTTGCGCCGTCTGCGGCAGTTTAATGTATGTGATTTGTCCGCTCGAGGGGAATAACTACGCCGTTGTAAACGTGAATAACTGGGAAAATATTAGCCAGGATGAATTGATTCACTCGAATACGGATTTTGACGCAGAGACCGTCGATTCGCGCCTGGAGCGCCGCAAAAAAAACTGGATTCCGAAATTAGTTTTTAGCTAACAGTGTACTAGTCAAAAAACGCAACCGTTCTCACTTCAATACTTTCTCTTAATGGCGTATCTGTAGCACGATTAGGTAAATCAACGGCCGTGTGCGGCGTAAACCGTGCGCGACCATCTTCTGCCGAGTCATAACATTTAATAAAAATCACTTCATCAATCGTCATGTTCGATAGATAAACCCACTGGTGAGACGGGTTTGACCGAATCGAGTAAATCTCGCCGATATGAGCGGGTACTTCTAGGTCTTCTTCTTTGAAGTGGCGAATCTCCGTACGGACTAAATCTTTGGCATCAATATTTTCCGCCACGCAAAGCGCCAGCGGTTTATCGACGACCGGCTGCATTAACGGTCGCCACACATTGATGAAGGCGTAGCGGTGCACCATGGCGTCATCACTATTGTCACCAAGCAACGCGCGCAGTCGCTTTGGTCCTGATTCATGGGTGTAATCGTTATGACAAAAACGCACGGGCTCGTTCATATTAGCGTAATCGCGATCGGCCAACTCGCGACTGCGCAAATTATGGTCGAAGGCAATGACATTGCTTGCGCCAGTTTTATCCATCACTAGCTCGGCGCAATCGGCATAGTAAACACTTTTAATTTCATCGATGTTGGAAAAAAAGTAGCTCATGCCTCGTTCTGCCATGGTGTTTTTGTTGGTGGCAAAGGAAAAACCGTGTGTGTCTAAGTCATAGTGATTAAATGCCTCGCGCGCATCCACCAAGGAAACGTTGACCGCTTCATTGGGTGGTCGCCGTGTCGTGCCTCCACTTGAACGCGGATAAATATAGTGCACGGCTGGGCCATCAAAACGGGCGAGGTACTGAATCTCAGTTTGCAACTGTGCGTTCATAGACTAATAAAGATGAAATTCCCGATCCCATTATAAGCATACGCCGTTTTGGTTTGTGCGGCCTATGCTAAATCCGGTTAGTGCCTCAGATTATGATAGGATTTCCGAACTGCAACACAAGAATATTCACTTCAGAAATGTCAGAAAATTCACTTTCCAAAATCATCGACATCGCTGCACTTTATCGCCGCACCTTTAAAGATATGATGAACGACGTGGTAGATGCAGGGAGTTGTTGCGAATGTGGGAGCTGCGTGTTGGTTTGCCCGCATAACGTGATTGATTATGTTGACAACAAACCCAAGCAAGTCGCCAAAGCGGATGCCGCCTTTGATTATTGCGGGATTAGCCAAGGTGTGGGTTGCGATGTTTGTGCATCGGTTTGCCCCCGTCTTTGGCCGCGCGAAGATCATCTAAAAGATGCGGTCTTTAAGGAACAGCGCCCCTACGAAGATATTTTTGGTGTGTATCGACACATCTTTGTCGCACGTACAAAGCGCAGTGACATTATGGAACGCGCGCAGGATGGCGGCGTGGTCACCGCATTACTCGCCTGGGCGAAAGCTAACGACAAGATTGATGGTGCGGTGGTTTCCGCGGTCGGAGAAGGCGATGATCCTTGCTTCCCCACCCCCAAAGTAGTGACCACAGATGATGAAATACGCGCGAGCGCCAGTAGCTGGTATACCTATTGCGAAAACAATATGGCGTTAGCCGATGTTAAAAAACAAGATTTAAAGAATGTCGGTTTTGTGGGGGTGCCCTGCCAGATTACCCCGCTTAGGAAAATGGGCGCCGTGGATCCTTCTTTTCTAGTGACCAATAAAAAGAAAGCAAAACCCACCGCACGCCAAAGAGATTTTTTGAAAGACTTTAATGATCGCGTAGATTTTAGTGTTGGGCTTTTTTGTACAGAAGTTTTTCGACCAGCGCTCATGACAGAGCGCATTGAACAGCAAATGCAAATCCCTTTGACCGAAGTGTCCAAATTTAACGTGAAAGGCAAGGTGCTTATCTATAAAAAAGACGGAGATATTGAAACCATTCCCTTGGAAGAAGCCATGCGCGATTATCAAAGACCTGAGTGCCTGCACTGTGGAGATTTTTCAGCAGAAATGGCTGACATTGCCTGCGGCGGGGTAGGGACGGATGCCGCAACAATCGTCGTGTTGCGCACTCAAAAAGGGGAAGATGTTTGGCGAGAGTATGAAGCTTCCGGAGAAGTTGAATGCCAACCCATTGCGGAGAACAAGCGGGCTTGGAACATCTTGCAACGTCTAGCAAGACGCCAACGTGAACGCATTCCTACAGCAACGAAAGTGAATGGCACGGAAGCAGGTTTACCGCAATATGACCAAAAAACAGCGCTCGATTTTTATACCGACGTTTACGACATCAATCTTCAAGACGAAGCATTGCAAGAAAAATATCTCGCCGCCTATCACGGCGAAAAACCGCCAAAAGAAGTTGTGGCTTACATGGCTGGTGAACCAATCCCCGGCGATCCCGGGCCTGCACCCGAAGGCGAAAAACGTAAGCTACCACCACCGCCAACCGTAGCCCAAGGGGGCGCTTCACCGTTGTGGCAGGGAGATTAATTTAATTTTTGAACAACGACGTATCGAGGGAAAAACATGAAAACAATGCTACTGACGGCGCTTATGGTCATTGGTTTAAGCGGATGCGATAACAAGGAACCTGAGAATTACGGCGGCATACCAAAAGAGACACTCGATAAAGTGGCGAAAGATGCCGAAGACGCGGCGGAAGAAGCGCAGAAGAAGCTTGAAGATGCGTTGAAGAATATCGAGTAAAAGAGACAAAGCGGGAAATCACCGCAATGCTGCTAAACACTTTGCAAAAGCTTTTCTCCAAACCCAAAGCTTAGCTAACAAAATTCCCCGCTAGATAACGTTCGGTCTTCGTAACCTGTGGATCGGTTCGCGATGTTCTAGTAAACCAGAGGCCTAGATACCGCAAAAATCCCATAATGTTGCAAACTTCGGCAGCTTTCAAAGCACCAACTGCCAAATCCGTTTGGAGTTACTCGGACATTCGAAAAAAATCAAATGTCCGAGTAACTCCAAGCTGGGTTTTATGATAAATTAACGTTAGCACTTCAAGGATAAGGAAAAGATGGAATTTGTCGACACCTCCTCACCCGGAGTTATATTGCATTCGGGGTCTTTTTTACCTGTCCAAGTAATCAACTGTTAGGCGCTGTGTTAGAACTTGCCCTCATCATTGTCACGAGCGTTACGGGAGCCGCAAGTGGCGAAGTGACATCTAGAATTGAAACTCCACTCCCACCAAACGATTCTTGGGTGCGTATATATGAAGAACGCCATATGGATTTGCTGTCTGTCCTTTATGCGTATCTCGCTAAGACGACAGACTCAGAGCATATCGTTCGTTTAGCCAATCCGGAAATCGGATACACTGCCGAAGTAGAGGGGATTTCGTGTCGTTTTCGTCTTATCCCATCTGCGGGGACGAATCGAGCGGGTACCAATGTCGTTGGATACTACTTCGACGCTCAGCCAGTTCCACAAAGTGAGCAGACTAAGCCAACTGAAACAGGCCCGCTTGAGCACAATTCTTTCACAGTATGCAATGCATATGCGAGGACATTGGAGGTTCTACACGTGGATCAAATAACACCAATTCAGCTAACGAACGTCCGTCCGATTGGCTGCTACGGGATCGTTCGGTGGTTACCAACATCCCGCATATTGCCCGAAGCATCCACCTTTATTAGAGATGTATATCCGGTACCGTAACGAAATGTCGGACACACTAAAAAATAGGCTTATCAGCGTTGCCAGCATCACAGCGCCTAACAAGCGTATCAACGCGTTCGCTTTGGGATTCCCCCGGTTTAGTTGACACCTATTATCCTGAAAAGGAGGTGTCACATGGTTAGTAAAAGACCCCATTCCGTTGATTTGAAGATCAAAGCGGTATTAGAAGCATCTAAACCGGATGTGTTGGCTGTGGATGTCGCTGATGCACTTGGTATCCATACCTATTCACTGTACCGTTGGAAAAAAGAACTTAAAGACGCGGGGTTGTTGAGTACAGTGCCTAGTGGAAAAGAAGTCCAAGAGTTGGCAAACCTCCAAACAGAGCTGAAGCGCCTTCGAAAGGTCAACGCTCAATTGGAGATGGAGAACGCCGTTTTAAAAAAGTTGCAGGAAATGGGCGACGCCAAAAAAAAGAAGCCTTTCAAATAGTACGCCGGCTACGTGCACAGTACCCGGTCGTACTGCTGTGCCGCGTATTGGGTGTAACACCGGGTGGCTATTATGCGTTCTGCAATAGAAGACCGAGTGAGAGACAGCGCGAAGACGCGGCAATCGTCGCACATATGCGTCAAATTCATCGACGCGTTAGCAGGACCTACGGTAGTCCGCGAATGACCGTAGCGCTCAATGAAGCAGGATTCAGCTGCGCGGAAAATCGCGTGGCTCGTTTGATGCGCGTCAACGGCATCCGCGCGAAGATGGAAAGCCGCTACAAACCGCGCCAGTGGACCTCAAAGTCTAAGATAAGAAAACCTAATCTATTGGCGTCCCGCGGATTTCCGGGGCGACCACATGAAACCTGGGTAGCCGATTTCACCTATCTGTCGGTGGGGAACTCGACGCTGTATCTCTCGGTGGTGATGGATCTATACACACGTAAAGTGGTGGGTTATGACTTTACTAATCGTCGCGACGGGCCGATGGTTAAGCGTACGTTACAGAAGGCGCGGCGCGCAAATCAGGGCGTAAAGACAAAGATTTTTCACTCTGACCGAGGCAGTGAGTATGCCAACCATCTAATTGGCGAGTTTTTGGCGCAAATGGGCATCGAGCAGAGCATGTCGGACAAGGGGAATTGTTATGACAACGCGCATATGGAGTCGTTTTTCCATAGTTACAAATCTGAAGTTTTGTATGGTGAAAAGTTCTCAACAAAAACAGAATTGATCGCTCGCACACGAAGCTGGATGATGTTCTACAATCATCACCGTTACCATTCGAGTCTGGACTACACAAGCCCATTGAACTTCGAGAAAATGGCCGCATGAATTGTCAACTTTATTGGGGGAAGATCACTTCGCTCACTGAGACGCGTTACAGCGCGCTTTTCCAGTGTGCCGATATTTTCACACTTCCAAAGCGCGCCGTAACGCGCCCGTTATACTGAACGTTAGGTTTCCACATGAAGGTTTCGTCCCTGTTAACCGCATTTTTAATTATTTTGGGATGTAGTGGCGAAACGCATTTCGGATCGGACCATGAGGGTTTTGGTAACTTTCCTGAGACGCCAATACCGGTCGAAGTAGCCATCGAAATATCGCAACCTTATCTTGCGGAGACATTCACTCTTAGGCAGGCGTCTCGAGAAACCAATTCGAATAAAGATCCTGTCACATGGGTAACGCTGCGCGATGGCTGGTATCACATCGTTAAAGATAACTATCCTTCGTATTCCCCTGGGTTTTATTTGAAACATGCAGTAAAAATAAACAGTATTACAGGTGAAATTATTGAACCAGAAACCTAACAAGAGAATCATGTCGCCGGCCTTCGGCCAGCTGGGACGCCTTTCAGCGCGCTTCTTTAATGTGCTAATGAGCTTCCATTTCCGGAGCGCGCTGCAATGCGCCCCATATTCACACCGTTATGAGTCGTAACGCATCGTGTCGCCACATCTTTCTG
>JBCCFA010000154.1:0-9055 GCA_039029975.1 Pseudomonadota bacterium | reverse complement strand
TGCTGGTCTTGTTTGGATTTGTATAGGTCCAGTTGAATTGGCGGAACCAGTAGCTCATTGAGTCTTCGGCTTGCCTGTAGAAGCTTTGAATGCCATACAAATAGGCAAAAGCCAAACCAACAACCGCACCACAGGCAATAAACCAACGCTTTCTAGTTACGCCCGATGCGCGCACGAAAAACAACAATGTTATGCAACCTACAATCGCGATATAGAGATAAAAACGCGCGAATTCTTCGGTTGCCGATGCCGCAAATAAGCAGGAGATGCTGTACGCAAACTCAACGCTAACCCATTGTTCGCTTGCGGCCTGTCTATCAATTTGTCGCCGCAATGATAGGAATAAAGCGGATAAAGGGAATCGATTATGAGACGAGATTCGCTCCGCGAATAGGAGCGGGAATAAGCAGAGGGGTAGTAAAGATAAAATACCGTATATGCCATAGAACGCGTATTGAACGAATTGATAAATGGCGACCACAGCAAATAACACGCTGGTGAAATCGGCAATATTTTGAAAGTGCTGCGGCGCCAGCTCCCATCTGAATGGGCTAAGTAGCACGCCTTCTGACAAGATGCACAGACCTATTGCTAGCCCGAAGTTTCCGCTCAAATAGCCCCATGCGAGAATCAAGGCGCCGATAATACCGGGCGGGCATTTCACCGCCATCACGTCGTCTCGATAGGGAAGCTTATCGCTGGGCATGGTTATGTTGCGAGACAATTTCCGGCAATTGCTGAGAAAGCCGCGTAGCCTCAATTTGATAATGACGGCCTTCGCTCGAGCGTTTTTCGACTACCTGAATCGGTAAGACAGATATCGAGTGTTGCGCTAATTTTTCCACCAACTGATTGACCCCTTGATCCCATTGACAGCAGATAAAAACGACCGTACCGCAATGCTGAAGCACCTCAAAGATGTGTTCGGCTGTGAGTTTATCCCGTCCGTCATGATTTGCTTGGACTAAGGCAAGCTGTTCAAGGAGTTGCGACTTGTCGCCCGCGCCCCGGCCCAGAGAATGCCGCCATACTTTTTCTCCAACCAGTACCAAATCCAGGAGTGAGTCTGCTGGGATCTTGGTATCAACAAATGACGCGGCCACACTTACCGCAGCTTCGAATAATCGTTCTTGTCCTGCCGCAATGCCGTTGTCGAGAACTAGGGCATGATGTTCGAAATACTCGTCTTGATGTTCTTTAACCACGGGCGTGCCGAGTTTGGCAAAACTACGCCAGTGAATTTGGCGCAGAGGATCGCCCGGTCTGTAGTCTCGCAAGCCAATAAATTCTTGAGAATCACCCACCGCGCTTGCTAAATTAATGCCACCGCGGCGTAGCTGTCGTTTTGACCGCCAGGTGATTTTCGGTAACGGTACTTTCGGCGGTAATGCAATTAGACGGTCACCAATGTTGCGTGTTTTGACCGCGCGCAAAACCCCTAGCGTTTCAGTTTGCCTAATTTCTACACGGTCAAAATCTAGGACGCCTCTGCGCAAAGCTGTTATTGGGATTTTGACCGTTCGTCGCTGATGGCCCATCAGGTCTATGGACTCGCTCGGTTGCGCTTTTGCGCCAGCACGACGACGTTGTTCCGCCAGCCAGGGCATGAAGCCAATAGTTCTCTCATACCAATTCAGCGAGCTAGCCGCGCCGTCAGCGCGATAGTTGAACCCCAAAGTTTTCTCGCTGGCCAAATAATCGCGGATGCTTAAGCTGGAGCAATCTGCATTTTTAGCATTGGTCAATTCTACTGCGTATTCACTTGGTACGCCGACGACGAGAAACTGCGGTAATCGACGCTGAATGTCCAGCGAAATTCGCGGCAACAAGACCCCAATTAGCGCAACAGTGAAGATAGCGAGCAGTACCGCAGTAAGTTGGTAGGCGAGGGTTTGCCGCGGGTCGAGCGCAAATATAAAGCTTACGACGATGGCTAAAAGCAGAATTTTTCCGCTGGCGGTAAATCTCGCGTCGAAACGATTGGAGGTTCGCTGGATAAATCTAAATAAAGCCTCGCGGCGTTTCATCGGCTTATCGCAACCGCTTTAGCGGGGAACCGGCACGTCATTTAGAATTTCTTCGACCACTGCTAGCTGGGAAAAGCCCGTGATATCGCTTTCATTGTCTAGTACCAGGCGATGTGTAAATACTGCCGGACAAAGTCGCTGGATATGATCGGGAGTCACGAAATAAGTGCCATCTAAAATGGCCAAGGCTCGCGAGCAATTCAATAAGGCAATTGACGCTCTCGGGCTAACGCCAAGACGAAGTCGAGGATGGTCACGGGTGGCTTGCGACAAGGCGACGACATAGGCGCTTAATTCTTCGCTGATAGGTACCGACTTCAGCACTTTGCGGAACTGCAAAATGTGCTCTGCTGCGATCACTTCCTGGAGCGCGTCAACCTGATTGTTATCGTCAATATCACGCAAGATTTTTAGCTCAGTCGGCGCATCTATGTAGCCTAGTTTTAAGCGCATCGAAAAACGATCCATTTGCGCTTCTGGCAAAGGGTAAGTGCCGTGAAATTCGATCGGGTTTTGTGTGCCGATGACGAAAAAATGCGCTGGTAGCGGGTGCAGTTCGCCGTCGATGCTAACCTGCTTTTCGCCCATGGCTTCCAGCAACGCGGATTGGGTGCGCGGCGACGCACGGTTGATCTCGTCTGCAAGCAGAATGTCGGTAAAGATGGGCCCACGATGCGTCTCGAAAGCTTGTTTACCCGGATTGAAAATCGACACGCCAAGGATGTCGCTGGGGAGTAAATCGGGGGTGAATTGTAAGCGTTGGAACGCTAACGCAACGGATTTCGCTAATGCTTTGGCAAGCGTCGTCTTTCCTGTACCTGGCACATCCTCCAATAGGACATGCCCACCAGTAAGAAACGCGCAGAGCAATAATTCGATTTGTTCGTGTTGGCCCCGCACAACTTGGTCGAGTTGCGATAGCAATTGCTGAATTTGATTGCTGAGTGCTTGGTAATCTGAGTTGTTCATCGTCTTTAAGTGTCGGGTACCATACCCAGCTGGTCAAGATAGAGCATAAATAAGCTCGCATGAACTTGAGGAAGCTATTAACCAACGAGCTGAATGGTCGCGTCTGGTCGATCGCACTCCCGTTGATGCTTGCCAATTCGTCAATCGCTTTGTTTGGCCTAATCGATGCGGCGGTAGTGGGGCATTTGGAGAACGCCTCGTATCTTGCCGGTATCGCACTTGCCAGCGTGTTATTCGACTTTTTGTATTGGGGCGTCACATTTTTGCGGATGGGCACCACCGGCATGGTTGCTCAAGCATCAGGGGCCGGGGATATTGGGCAATGCAAACAGTTACTCATTGAAAGTATCTTAGTCGCCCTGGCTTGTGCGATGCTGATTATAATTTTCAACGATCCGATCAGACATCTTGGCTTGTCGCTGCTTGATGGGACTCGAAACGCCAACCATCAGGCAAGTATTTACTTCAATATAAAAATTTGGGGTGCTCCCGGGGTGCTGGCGACAATGGTGATGATGGGCTGGTTGATAGGAATGGCAGAGGCCAAGGCGGTGCTCGCGATTACCGCCGTGACCAGTCTAATAAATGCCGTTTTAGACATTACTCTGGTATTCGTTTTCGATTTGGGCGTTGCGGGTGTCGGCTACGCTGCCTTAGCCTCAGCCTACGCGGGGGCTTTATTGGGCGCGACTCAATGCGCGAGAGTGCTGAGAAAGCAAAACCTAGGCACCCGAAGCTTTGCGCTTCAGCTCACCCGGCTAAAACGCTTCTTATCTTTGAATCTCAATATATTTGTCCGAACCTTATGTTTGATCAGCGCATTTGCCTTGTTTACGCACTTTGGTGCTGTTCAGGGAGATGTTGTCTTAGCCGCAAATGCCCTGTTGTTGAGTTTCCAAATGTTATTAGCCTTAGCGCTGGATGGCTACGCGAATGCGCTCGAATTACTGGTTGGGGAATCGATAGGACGCCGTGATCGCAGCGCATTTTGGCACGCGGTTCTCATTGGCACATTTTGGTCTGGCATTAGCGCCGTTATGTTTTCGGTTTTCTATTTTTTAGTTGGCACTGAATTAATTAGGCTATTAACCGATCTTGAGCAGGTGCGTGCGGCGGCGGTGCGCTATTTGCCGTGGATGGTACTGTCTCCACTAGTCGCCGTGTGGTGCTTTGTGCTGGACGGTATATTTATTGGCGCGACGCAGGGTAGGGCCATGCGGAATTCGATGTTGTTTGCGCTTATTGTTGTCTACATTCCAGCCCTGATTCTCTGTGAGCGACTCGGCAATCATGGGATTTGGGCCGCGTTCACGGCATTTTTTGCCGCCCGTGGTTTATCCATGGCGTGGCTGTTTTTTCAAATCGATAAACGGAGTGGATTCATTGCGGCGCCTGAAGCACTTAAGACAGTAAACTAGGTAGGGCGCTTAAATACCGCGTTTAAATTTTTCCCGATCGCGACGCTCTTTTTTTGAAAGCTTGCCGAATCGACGTTCATCAACAACACGCGAGGCTTTGATTTTAGCGCTCAATGCTTCGCGAGCTTGTATGCTATCTGCAGATTCACTGTAAAGCGCGGCAGCTTTAGGTGCCGATAAGCGTTGTTGAGCGATCGCTAAGACAGTAATGATTTGCTCGTATGGCGGTTTTTCGATGCGAATCGTATCGTCAATTTGCACGATTCGCGCGGGTTTTGCGCGTTCACCATTAACGGAGACCCGGCCATTTTTGATAGAGGCGGTCGCCAAAGAGCGCGTTTTAAAAAATCGTGCGCACCAAAGCCATTTGTCGAGTCGCTGTTGGGTATCAGTGTTATCGGTTTTAATCATCTGCGGGATAAAATCGGTGAGAAAAGCTCAGACGAACTTCACGATCCGTTATAATTACTACCAATTATAGCGAGGCCTTGTTGCAACGTGTTGCGCGAATTTCAATCTAGCTTTGTGAGGTTATTTAATGAGCAACGAACGCGCTTTCAAACCGCTTAATATCGCCGTTCTGACAATATCCGATACTCGCGGTGAAAAAGAAGATAAGTCTGGACATCTATTGGTGGATAGATTGTCTGGCGCTGGGCATCACTTGTACGAAAAGAGAATCGTTAAAGATGATAAGTACGCGATTCGGGCTGCTTTATCGACCTGGATTGATGTCGTCGAAGTTAATGCTGTCGTGACCACCGGCGGCACTGGTATAACTGGTCGGGACGGCACGCCGGAAGCGGCAGCGCCGTTGTTTGATAAGCAGATAGATGGATTCGGAGAAATGTTTCGTGTGCTGTCGTACGATCAGATTAAGACTTCAACCCTTCAATCGCGCGCAGTGGCGGGCGTCGCCAATGCGACCTACATTTTTTGCTTGCCGGGGTCATCAGGCGCCTGCAGTTTGGCATGGGATGAACTCATCGTTCATCAACTCGACTATCGCACACGGCCGTGTAATTTGGTTGAGTTAATGCCGCGCTTGCTTGAGACTTAGTGAGTCATTAAGGCGTTGGTCGCTGTGTCCTGGATTTCGATATAAACCAATAGTGTTTTTTGGAAAATCGACTCATTGTCGTCGCTGACGATGAAGTAGCGGTTATCTTTGTGGTGCGCAACAGATTCAAAATTATCGATTTTCCACCCATCGGTGCTGCTAAATTTGATTACCTCGCGAACCAACTTGGCGTCTTTTGATCCGTCAAGTGGTAACTGTAATTCTCTTACGGCGAAAACGATCGGTTGAAACATCGACGCGAACCGGCGTTCCAAAACCAAGATATTGCCTTGCGGTGTAGTTTCCATACCGACCAAAGCGCTATGTTGGTGGTCTAAAGACGGATAATGCCAGGTTTGACCAGCGGCGCTGTAAATTGAGAACATTTGGGTACCCGAATTTCGCAAAGGACGCTCTGGTGCCGTGAGCAGTCCTAGCTCAGGATGTATCGTCAAAGCTTCCAATTCTTGATTGTCGCCTGCGTAATTTTTCCCAGCACGCAATATGGCCGGTAATGGGTGCGAGCGGAGAAAATTGCCGTCAGTGGAATAGGCATCGACCCGCGGATGCTCTTCGAACGATATCGAAATGTAGGAATCCCCCGCGATGCCATTATCCATGTTGTGGCCCACCAAACCTTCGGCATCGGTTTTGTCTTTTACCAACTTCTCGCCATTACTATCCAACAACGGATAGACGGCAATGAGGTCAAGATCGGTGAGTACTCCGTTTGAAATGATTGGATTAAGGTGAACGATGAACCCATCGTCCGACACTGCAAGTAAAACATTTTCATCGTGATCCCAAGCAAGGCCGGACAATTCCCGTGGTTTTTCTCCTTTCACTTTTGATGCGCGCAAGCGTACCGCGCCCAGCAAACGGGCATCCATAAAGGTGTCTCCCGGCTGGTAAGTCTCCGAAATTGAGAATGATTCACCGACATCAGTGATGTTGGAAATTGTTGAGTCCTTGCTTTCTGCGGGGAACGCGAGGTTCAATCCAAGCCAGAATAAGCCAAACGAGCACCAAGATGTTTTCATGCGAATTAGATATTTAGCGTGACGAAATTAATTGACGGAATTTCAACGGAAAAGGTCTAATGGGTTCGAGTCAGAAAAGGGCATAGGGTTCCAATATGCGCATTAGCAAGATTTTCCTCACCTGGGCCGCGATGCTTGGCGCCGCCGGTGTGGTTGCCGGCGCGCTCGGCGCGCACTTGATTCAGCCTGGATTAAGCGATGTCGATGCCAAAAGCTTCGACACCGCAATATTTTACCTGTTTGTGCATGTACTCGCACTGATGTTGGTCGTCGTGATGCTAAACTTCAAACAACCGCGGTGGTTATTGAGCATCGCCGGTTTCAGTTTTGCAGCTGCGGTGCCGTTATTCTCAGGAACCATAATCGCGAGACTTGCGTTGGAATGGGAGTTCGGGATGCCCCTTGCGCCGATTGGTGGCAGTCTGTTTATTGTAGGTTGGCTCGCGTTAAGCCTTGCCGCGGTGTTGGAGCCGAACAATGATTAATGACAATACCGTTAAAGTTATGAGTTTTCTGCGACCCTTCGGTCGACAATTTTCGCACCCAGGCCTCCAAAGGACCTTGGTTTTTTTAATTTTGGCGACTGTAGCGCCGATTACCTTAATTCCGAACGCTAACGCGGCTATGTTAAAGATCGAAGAAGACGTCGCGGGCGAGTTGGTACTCGCCGCGAGTGTCGCGTCAGATACCTTGTCGGATTTGGCGCGTGCCTATGATCAGGGCTACACCGCAATGCGCCGCGCTAATCCAAGCATCGATCCGTGGCTGCCGGGCGAAGACACCGAAATTGTGGTGCCTAGCCGCTATATTCTCCCGGAAAGTAAACGTCGCGGGCTGGTGATTAATGTGCCCGAAATGCGGATGTATTTTTTTCCAAAGACCAAAGGGCGGGACGCGGAAAAAATCGTTGTGACATATCCCATTAGTATCGGTCGGCAACAATGGAATACCCCGCATGGCGCGACCAAAATCGTTGCGAAGGTCAAAGATCCAAACTGGTATCCGCCGGAATCAGTACGCCAAGAGCATGAGGAGCAAGGTGATGTCCTGCCGAAAATTGTTCCGGCGGGACCAGATAATCCACTAGGCGCCTATAAACTACGGTTAGGCTTACCCGGTTATTTGATTCATGGCACGAATAAACCGTATGGCATCGGTATGCGGGTCACTCATGGTTGTATCCGGATGTATCCCAAAGATGTTGAATCTTTGTTTGGCCAGGTGCCGGTTGGCACCGATGTTTTTATTGTGAACCAACCTTACAAGGTTGGTTTGAGCGGCGGTGGTATCTATCTAGAGGTGCACCCCCATCTAGACGAGGATGACGAGATATTTCGTGATGAATTTACGCACGTGGTGAATCTGATTGTTGAAAAAACTGCAGCGGCCGAGTCCGAAATTTCTTGGGCAGCACTTAAACGAGTACTTGATGAAAAATCCGGCTTGCCGACATTGGTTGGCAGGGTTCGTCAAACTGGGCTTGCGCTAGAATCGCCTTAACGCGAAAAATAGGCAAAAAAAACCCCGCAGCGCGGGGTTTTTTGGTCTTGGTGAATCGACCTACTTGCGCATTGTTTGTTCAAACATGCGCTCGATTCGATCTTTGTTGTCGTTGCAGCATGCCATCGCAGCATCGGCTGCGCTTTGCGCGGCGCTAGCCGCCGCCGCTGCACCATTGGCGACTTCCAACGCTTTGTTCGCGGTGCTGGCCGCGTTACGAGCATCGGAGGCAGCGCTGCTGATTTTAGACTCTACAGCGGCCAGTTGCTCGGGGGTGACAGTTGCGCAAGCGGATAGTGCGCCAATGATGACGCCGAGTGCGCAAGCTTTAAGTGCCAATGAAAATGATTTTTGCATGATTTGTCTCTCCTAAAGGACGTAATCTATGTGCTAAACGCAGAGTTCTCCCAACTGCTAAAGAATAATGGACTATTTTTGGCGTATTCGCAATTAAGAAATAGGTCAGAAGCGCCGTTTAAAAGCGATTTTGTGACTATTTCCTTTCTTCATTCAAGTCGTTTCGCTAATGCAAACGTTGCTACTAGAGCGTCGGCTATTTAGTCGATTTCGCGCCCCACCCTTGCGTGCTACCCGGCGAGACGGTTAGACGTTTGTCGTACTGTTCGCTAACGTATTGCTGAATTGCTCGATTGAAACTCTCAATTTGGTGCGAGTCGCAGTAGTTTTCTATCCACTCACTGATGTCATTGAGCTTAGATTTGCCAGACACGCTATACGTTTCTTCACTTAGCGTATTGAATGCGGTCAGATAACCCATTAGGTAGCTGCGATACTTTTCCGTTTCGTCTTTCGCAATAGCTTTTGAGAATTGAAAACAGGAGCTTCGACCAACACCCCAAATAGCGTAATTCCCAGCCGCGTCGGCGGCCCACGCTGATGGACAGAGAACAGCGCCTAAGACGAGAACGCAGGCGATTATGGGTATTTTAGTGGATTTCATGGCTACTCCGGGCGCGACTCTGCGCCATGATGATTAGATATCTCGATCGTTACGAGTAAAGGCTTGGACCTAAAGTTCCG
>JBCCFA010000153.1:0-9118 GCA_039029975.1 Pseudomonadota bacterium | reverse complement strand
CACCACACTTTGGGAAAGCGCTATCTGGCCACCATTCTTCGTTATCCATCTTCTCTGCCAACGGATATAGCTCTTGGCATGAAAATCGATCCGCTTGATCAAGGATTTCTTGTTGTTCGGAGGTTAAGTCATAGGCATTGCTCGCAAACTCTGGATTAGCACTCATAATGATTCCCAAATTGTTTTGTGCATGTAGTTTAATCAAATTCCTGGTCTGAACAGTGTAATTGGTTCGCCAAAAACGCACTACTGGCAATTCGCCTCGAAGATCATGCAGAATGGTATGCCTGTTTAGGCAACAGTAAAACCGATTTTCTTGTGAACGAACCGCGCAAAATTAAACGCGTGTTGATCGCCAATCGCGGTGAAATAGCACGCCGAATTCTCAGTACTTTGCACCGATTAGAGATCGAATCGGTGGCAATTTTCCACGCAGTAGACGCAGACTCGCCGTTCGTTGCTGAAGCTAAGCATGCAACGGAAATTTTCGGCGACACACCAACAGCAGCCTATCTGGATGCCGCTCAAATTATTCAGATTGCGAAAGAGACCGAAGCGGACGCAATCCATCCAGGCTACGGTTTCTTGGCCGAAAATGGTGATTTCGCCGAATCCGTACAGCAGGCAGGCCTAATTTTTATTGGACCGGATCCGCAAGCCATTCGCCTGATGGGTGATAAAGTCGCGTCGCGAGAATTTGTCGCGAAACATGGTTTCCCCTTGGCACCTTCGATACCGAGCCACGCCGACAAAGGGGCGCTGTTGGCGGCAGCAAGGGACATCGGCTTTCCAGTGTTGATCAAGGCCGCCGCCGGGGGCGGTGGCAAAGGCATGCACATTGTCGATAATCCAGACGATTTTGATCGCGCGTTTGAGCTCGCGAGCAGCGAAGCTGAGCGCTATTTTGGTGATGCGCGGGTGTATTGTGAAAAATATCTAGTTAATCCTCGGCACATTGAAGTCCAAATCTTGGCCGATCAACACGGGCAAGTGCTGCACTTAGGCGAGCGCGAATGTTCCATTCAGCGGCGCTTTCAAAAAATCATTGAGGAGACCCCGGCACCAAATTTATCGGCAGCCACTCGGGAGAAGATCTGTGCAGTCGCAGTTGGTATCGCTAAGTCGGCATCCTACACCAACGCCGGTACGGTTGAATTCATCATGGGAGCAGATGAAGAATTTTATTTTTTAGAGATGAACACCCGTCTACAGGTAGAGCATCCGGTGACGGAAATGGTGACCGGCATCGATTTAGTTGAACAACAAATAAGAGTGGCGGAACGCCACCCGCTGAATTTCAGCCAAGATGACGTAAGGTCTAGTGGGCATGCGATAGAGGGTCGAATTTGTGCGGAAGATGCGGACGCCGATTTTCTTCCGGCAACCGGCAAGGTGCTGTTTCTTAAGGAACCAAGCACGGCAGGCACGCGTTTCGATTCGAGTTTAAGCATGGGAACTGAAGTCACGTCGGCTTTTGACCCGATGTTAGCCAAGCTGATTACTCATGGGGAAAGTCGCGATGATGCACGTAAACGTTTGATCGCGGCGCTTGAAGAATTGATTATTCTTGGCGTGACGACAAATAATGCTTACTTACGAAACTTACTGCGACATCCAGATTTTATCGCCGGATTAACCCACACGCATTTCATTGCCGACAACCAAGCCGCGTTAGCCAGTGCTGAACTTAATGAGGAAAGCGCTGCCGTTTTGCTTGCGGCCGCCGCACTGAATGACCGGCTCTTCTTGCGTCAGATCGACAAAACCTTAGACCTTTATCTCGCGATGGGTCGCTGGCGCAACGCGTAGAGACAATACATCATGGCATTGAGTTATCGATTAGGAAATAAAGTACACGACGTGAGTTTGGTTCGTCATGCAGATGAAACAGTATTAAATATTAACGGCAGCGAATATCAGGTGTCATTAGACCGCGCCGATAATGTTCAACAACTAATCGTCAACGGCGTTTCCCATGAGGTGTATGTCGCGCAAGCAGGGGACACAATTTATGTCAATTTTCTCGGTAGACACTATGAACTTAAGGCCATTAATCCAATTGATGCGGCAAGCGCCGGCAGTGAGGGCAGCGATGTCTTACTCGCCCCAATGCCCGGCATAGTTGTGTCTTTGCAAGTTGAAGTAGGCGATTCAGTGCTAGCTGGACAGTCACTTCTCACGATAGAAAGCATGAAATTACAAACCGCGATCCTTGCCGAACGTGACGGCAACATTGCAGAACTTCCGTATCAAGACTCTGATACCTTTGATAAAGGGGCGGTCTTGGTGCGTTTTGAAAGGCAGTCTAATAACGATGCGGAAAAACCCTCGTAGCCCAACGCGAAGTCACACACAGCAATTTCTTCCCCGAGAAGGCAGATTGAACCATGCGTAGATTGGAATCTCGGATAGATACTTCGTCTGCAACATTCAATGCTTATCGCGAGCATAATCTCGGGTTAGTCAAACAACTCGCGGAAAAAAACGAGGCGGCAAGGCACGTGCGACCTGAGCGCGACATAAAGCGCTTGGAAAAACAGAATAAGATGCGTGTCCACGAACGCATTGAACATCTATTAGATCCGGGTACGCCGTTTTTAGAGTTTTCGACCTTAGCAGCAAATATGGCTTACGACGGAGACGCGCCACAAGCGTCTATTGTGACAGGCCTTGGTGTGGTGTCCGGTCGCGAGGTGCTCATCCACGCCGATGATAGTTCGGTGAAAGGCGGCGCGTGGTATCCGCTGTCGGTGAAGAAAATTGTGCGCGTGCTGGATATCGCGATTGAAAACCGACTACCCGTAGTACATTTATGCGATAGCGCCGGTGGTTTCCTGCATCTGCAGTCGTCTTTATTTGCGGACAAGTATTACGCCGGACGTATTTTTAGAAACCAGTGCATTCTTTCGAAACTCGGTGTGCCCCAGGTGGCGTTGGTGTTTGGGCACTGCACGGCGGGTGGTGCTTATATTCCGGCGCTCAGTGAATATTCAGTGATGGTGCGTGGCAATGGCGCAATATTCCTGGGAGGCCCGCCATTAGTTAAAGCAGCAACCGGCGAAGAGGTATCGGCAGAGGAACTTGGCGGTGCCAGTGTTCACACCGTTGTGAATGGCGTATCTGATTATGCGGCGGATAGCGAACTTGAAGCGATTGCGATTGCCCGCGATATTGTGGACACGTGGACGCCGCAAGAAAAAACAAGGATCGATACTCGGCCGGTCGAAGAGCCTTACTACGACCCGCGCGAGCTCTACGGCATTATCCCAAACGATATAAAAGTGCAGTTCGACATGCGCGAAGTGATCGCGCGAATTGTCGACGGGAGTTACTTTCACGAATATCAACCGGATTACGGAACAACACTGGTTTGCGGTTACGCCTACATTTGGGGGTTTAAAGTGGGTGTGCTGGCAAATAACGGCGTCTTATTCAACGACAGTTCGTTGAAAGGTGCGCATTTCATGACACTGTGCAATCAAAACCGTGTGCCAATCGTTTACCTGCAAAATATTACGGGATTCATGGTTGGTAAGGACTATGAAAGCCAAGGTATCACCAAAGATGGCGCGAAAATGATCATGGCGCAGACTTGCAGCGAGGTCCCCAAGTTTACCGTAATCGTGAATGGTTCCTTTGGTGCGGGTAACTACGGCATGTGTGGGCGTGCGTTTGACCCGCGATTGCTGTTTATTTGGCCGCAGGGTCAGATATCGGTAATGGGTGGCGAGCAGGCTGCCAAAACATTAACCGAAGTGAAAGTCCGGCAAATGGAACGCAACGGCGAAACTGTCAGTGAGGAACAGATTGCGGCAATCGAAGAACCCATTGCCCGCGAGTACGAACGTAAAGCGAGTGCGTACTACTCCACGTCAGAGATTTGGGATGATGGCATTCTTGATCCGGTCGATACTAGGAACGCGCTTGGGATGGCCATTGCCGCCTCATTGAACGCCCCAATAGATGAACCAAATTACGGCATCTTTCGTTTTTAGGGCATCATCGATCTAAACCAATTTTGACTATGACCGTTACTGAAAAGACGGATAAGACGCCGACGTTGGACGAGATAGTGCTTTGTCTTGAACGATGTATGCGACGGCATTTTGGTCAGCGCGTTTCGGTGGCCAATGTTAAGCTCGCCACCTTAGGTGGTTCCAACAGAACAATCTTGTTTGATTTGGTGGAAGGCAGATCGAAGCGCCGTCTTGTGTCGAGGCAGGAAACTTATACGCTCGACCCTTCGCCGTTTTTGCCGCCGGAAACTCAATTCAAACTACTGCGCTTGGCGTATGAGTTTGAATTAGCCGTGCCGGAACCGATTTTAGAATTTGAACCATCCGATCAGCTTGGTCGTGGACACGTGGTGGCTCACGTGAGCGGTGAAACGCTACCGAAGCGATTGCTTAACGATGAGGAGTTTTCGGCCGCACGAAAAATATTTCCACAGCAAGCAGGCGAGTTTCTGGCGGCGTTGCACACTATTCCTGCTCAACGTGCGGATTTTTTGGCAAACATCGTAGACAGTATCGATCCCTTGCGTGCGCAAATCGAGCGCTACGACTATTACGGCGAACCCCATCCAGCGATCGAATTTGCTTTTCGTTGGCTCGATAAGAATAAACCGCCGACGGAACATCGAACCTTAATTCATGGCGATTTTCGTGTTGGCAATATGCTTATTGACGCTAGCGGTATCAAAGCGGTGCTTGATTGGGAATGCGCTCACTTGGGTGATCCGATGGCCGATCTCGGCTGGCTCATGACGCCGGCATGGCGATTTGGTCACTTCGATTTACCCGTTGGCGGCGTGGGGCATAAAGAAGATCTCTATCAGGCCTATGAGGCCGCCGGCGGTCAACGCGTGGATGAAGAGCGCGTTAGATGGTGGCAAATATTTGGTTCGCTGCGTTGGTGTATATTTAACTTAATGCAGGTTCACGGTCATCGCGTGGGTGGGCGTCGCTCGCCCGCGTTTGCTGCGTGCGGTAGAAATGCCGCCTTGATCGAATACGAGATGTTGCAAATGATCGCCGGCAACTTAGACTGACAGCAACGCTTTAGAAGAATGCGATGGCACAAGATAATCCAAACATCAGCGAACTTGTTGCCACGGCGCGCGAGTTTATTGAAAGCATCGTCTCCAATCTAGACGGACAATCGCGCTACCATGCTTTGTGTTCTGCTTTTTTGCTCGAAGTGGTTGAGCGAGAGTTGGTCAATTGGCAATCGGTGGAAACAATCGACGATAAAAACTTACGTAACTTGTTGGGCGAAGACGTACCCCACAAAGATCTTCTTTCGCGCTTGTGTGCAGCGATCAGAGAAGGGCGGTTCGACACTCGAGAAGAAGAGCTATTACAGTCTATGCTCACCCACGTTGAGGCGAAGCTCGCGGTTGTGAAGCCACAATACCCAACGCAAATGAAGCGCGGGTGATTGGCTGCTGTCAGTCTGGCGCTGTATCTGATTATTAAAGCCTGTTGTGAGTTCCAAGCAGTCTCCCAGTATTTCAACCGTTACCTTAGTTTTCGGTGATCAATTAACTCCCGCAATTAGCTCACTAAGCGATTCAGATCCGGATTCGACGCTGGTATTGATGGCGGAATTACCGGCCGAGGCGAGCTACGTTCCACACCATAAGAAAAAAATTGCCTTCGTTTTCTCTGCGATGCGCCATTTCGCCGAGGAACTTCGAACGCTCGGTTGGCGGGTAGCGTATTACGAACTCGGCGAGACGCCGCACTTGAACACGTTCGCGGATGTTTTAGAGATGGCGTTAGCAACATTTGAACCATCGCAGATTCGCTTAACGGAACCTGCGGAATATCGCTTGCGCAAGTTGATTGACGAATTTTCCGACCATCATGCGGGTGTGGTCGACGTGCTGGAAGACAGTCGCTTCTTATGTTCGACCGAATGGTTCAACGGCTGGCTCGGTAAGCGCAAGCAACCAAGGATGGAATATTTCTATCGCGAAATGCGACGTCAGACGGACTTATTAATGGACGGTGATAAGCCCGTCGGCGGTAAATGGAATTACGATGCTGCGAATCGCAGCGCCGCGTCTCCTGATCTTGTTTATCCAGTGCCGCTTCAGTTCTCGCCTGATGACATCACTAACAAAGTATTGGAACTCGTCGACGGGGAATTTCAGGACAATTTTGGCGAACTTCATCCTTTTTGGTTTGCTGTAGACCGTGAGCAGGCAGAATCCGCGTTCGAATACTTCGTCACAGACGCTCTACCGTTGTTCGGCGATTATCAAGACGCGATGCTAAGCGAGCAACGATTTCTATTTCATTCAGTGATTTCTCATTACCTAAATATCGGTTTACTTGACGCGCTAACAATATGTAAACGAGTTGAGGTCGCGTATTTTGATGGCCTAGTACCGCTCAATGCGGCGGAAGGTTTCATCCGACAAATTATTGGCTGGCGTGAATACGTTCGCGGTATCTATTGGTCGCAAATGCCCGCCTATTTAGACCAAAATTATTTTAACGTGAAGCGCTCTTTGCCGAGTTTTTACTGGAGTGGTGATACCGACCTGCATTGCTTGTCGAAATGCATTGGCCAGACGCGACAAGAAGCTTATGCGCATCATATCCAGCGGCTGATGATTACGGGTAATTTCGCGATGCTTATTGGTGTTGATCCGATTGAAATTCATGAGTGGTATCTGGCGGTCTATGCAGACGCATATGAGTGGGTGGAATTACCCAACACACTCGGGATGAGCCAATTTGCTGATGGCGGGCTACTAGGCTCGAAACCTTATGCATCTAGCGGTAATTACATCAACAAAATGTCAAATTACTGTTCGAATTGTCGCTATAACGTAAGAGAAAAAGTTGGCGACGACGCCTGTCCTTTCAATTATCTTTATTGGTCATTTATTGGAAAGAACGAAAAGCGCTTGAAGAATAATGCTCGAATGAAGTTCGCTTACCGTACCTGGGATAAAACCACGTCGGATAAAAAAGCGGAAATAGCGAAATCGACCCGCAAATTCTTGACGGGGTTAGATAGCGCGTGACGTAATCGGAAGTATGTCGACTATAATGCCCAAATGACCTATTGCTTAGCGATAAAATTATCTGAAGGCTTAGTATTTTGTTCGGATTCTCGAACAAACGCTGGTGCCGACCGGGTTAGCGCCTTCAGTAAAATGCACCGCATCGCGGTATCTTCGGATAGGTTTTTGGTATTGCTAAGCGCCGGCAATCTAGGTACGACACAAGCGGTTGTTGAATCTCTAGAACGAGAGACCAAAAGTGATCGTGAATCAATAATCTTGACCAGTAGTTATATTTCGGAAATCGCCGATTATATCGGTCAACTAAGTTTGCAGACGCAAAAAAAATACGCACCTAGTGGCGAGGAAGCCGGATTCAATGCCGAAGCATCCTTTATCCTAGGTGGTCAAATTCACGGCGAAGAGCCTGAACTTTATTTGATCTACCCGGAAGGCAATCATATTCGTCCGTCAAAGCAGTATCCGTTTTTTCAAATTGGTGAAACTAAATACGGCAAACCGATTCTTGAACGAATCATTGACGATGACACGCCACATGAAATAGCGATGCGCTGCGCGCTGGTTTCGATGGATTCGACGCTAAGGAGCAATGTCACAGTGGGTCCGCCAATCGAATTAATGTATTTGGAAAAAGATGTAATAAACGAGCCGGCGAAATACCGACGATTTGATGAAAGCGATCCTTATCTCGTTAAATTACGTTCGGCTTGGAGTGAAGAAATATTGAATGCGTTTAACAATCTGCCGGAACTTGCGGAAGCGTTTGAATCGACTTAACCAACCTATCCACAAACGCCAGTTTTTTACCTACAAGCGATGATATGACAAATGGGTAGGCATCACTGACACCAAACCCTCGATTCAACTCATTCAAGGTAACGCTTAATTCTCGCCAGCTGTTAAGCTGATTATCGAATTCCAAACTTTCTATGTTATCCACTAGACCGTGTTCCTCCGCCGTTTCTAGCGCGTCGGTCATATGAAGATAATGTGCCCAAGTTTCCGCCCAGTCTTCTAGTGGGTGAGCGCTGGCGTATGCGCTAATAAAAGCCTCCGACCATGCTGCGGGCGGTCCCGTTTCGTAATAAGTGTTGAGCGAATCCGGATAGGGTTTGTCGACATAACCAAAAAGATCGGTAAATGCCTCACCGAGTATGTCAGATTTCAAACGCGAAAAATAATAATGTCCTGATTCGTGCCTCATGTGCCCGAGTATTGTTCGGTATTGTTCATTCATCGCTTCTCGTGTTGCCTCACGAGCCGCTGTATCGGCCTCAATTAGATTGATCGTGATGGTACCGCTATCAAATCCCGTATAGTGAAATTCATCAGCAAATAATGCGGGATTTGTCCGGCCATCTTCTAGAAAATCGAACCAAACGCCGCCATCTGGGTCATCATGACGAGATGTCAAAGGCAGGCCAAGCCTGAGTAAGCTGTAGACGAGACGTTTTTTACCGCTTTCTAATCGCCGCCAAAGTTCCAAATTGCCGGGTACGGATAAATTTGGAATCGTTCGATTAAGGGCACACGCGATGCAAAACGGTTTATCGTTTGAGGTGCGCAACCAGTTGCAGACTTGGTGCTCAACACCGTTAGCGCACAGCGATTCGGTAGCGTCGTGAGCAGAATCAAAGCTACGCATGGTCAGTGTTTTCGCATCAAATGCGGTACGCCGTCCGCAATTTACACAAACCGTGCTATCAAAATACAGCTTGTGTCCGCACTTACAATAAAAATGCTTCACTGAATGCCGCCCCGGAACCAGTGTTGCTCAAACCCGTTGTTGAGCGACGCGAGTTTAGCCTGGAATTCGTCAACAAACTGGTGTAGCTCGCTTAGACTCATTTGTTCCGCATCAAAATTTGCAAACTTAAGACTCGTCTGTCTCAGTTCGCGCATTAAGCCTGGGGGGGCTTGCATTAAGCCAATGATTTCCTCGATTCTTTGCAAACAGTTTGCGATCGAGCGAGGGAATACAACGTTGGTGAAAACGAAATTAACAACAGAGTTTGCATCTAGTGAAGGTCCAACGCTTCGCTGGTAGGCGCTCTTGGCAGAAAGCGATTTAAGTAAGTT
>JBCCFA010000152.1:0-9124 GCA_039029975.1 Pseudomonadota bacterium | reverse complement strand
GGATAGCGTCCTCGAAAGCGTTCATGGAACAGTGGCCGAGAAGGGTGCGGCAATGGATGGAACTCACGCCGCTGCGCTTGCTTAAACCGAAATCCGCAGGATTCTTTCCTTGGGAGACTAGCGCATCATCGAAGTACTGTTGCAGATTTTCACCACCGGTGCCGGCCACATTACAATTGAAACGTGCCGCTCGAGCCGCTGCGACTTTACTCATTGCCGCCGTCCAAAATGGCGGGTGCGGTTCTTGTACCGGGCGTGGCATCATCTCGACATCTTCCAACTGCCAGTGTTTGCCCGAGAATGAAAAGCGTTCTTTAGTCATGCAGCTGTGAATGATCTCCAAGGCTTCGTCCATACGCTCGGCACGGTCCCCTCTGTCTATACCGAAACCTTTGTATTCAGGAACACGATATCCAAGGCCCATGCCAAGGTCGAACCGGCCATTTGAAATAATATCCAGCGTGGTCGCGTCTTCCGCAACCTGCACCGGATGTTTACCAAGCGGCAGCAACATCACGAACGTACCAATGCGGATACGCGTCGTCCGTTGGGCCATTGCTGCTGCAATTGGGAATAAGGAAGGCGACCATCCGTCTTCAACGAAATGATGCTCGGATAACCAAATTTCGTCATAACCTAGGTCTTCAGCAATTTCCGCGTGGCGAATTTGCGACTCGTAGAATTCCGGCCAGGGGATTCTCCACTTAGGCGGATTCCTGAAGGGTGAAAAAAGACCAAAGCTAATGCTCATGATTATCCTCCCAAAACCACATGAAATGACGAATTCTAATTTTCGCCAATATCACCGCAAATGCTTTACGCGTCGGAATACGTGCCTAAACTAATGCACAAAAAACCGGCCTACTTTTTGTTCGGCCTGCGATAATCTGGCGATTTTCAATCGCCGTGAACGGTAACCTACATGTTAGCTCCGACGCTTGAATCCGCTATCTGTTGACGAACACTTATTGAAACGCAGCGCATGATCTCATTTAGCAGTGTCCAAAATTCGATTTTATTTTCCTTGTTATTTATTGAGATACACTAAGCATAGGAGCGATTTCCCAATTATTGATTTGAACGAGTTCGACTAAGGCAATCTCGCGCGATGAGAATAAAATGCGACGAAGATTATTGCTTTGCGATGGCGGTTCAGAAGGAGTAGGACGCAAGCTAGACGAAGGCAAGTTCGTTGATTTCTTCTGTTGTAGTCGACGAAGCAACAAACGACAATTATCGAACGTTTGGATCTATTGCAATGCAATATATTGCGCAACTGTGAACGCATCGAATCTATGTTCCTAGATTGGGGGCGACGGAGGCAGATGCGATTTTGACGCGTTGTTCATTAAAGATGATATCGTTGAGGGTGAGATGAATCGAAGTGAGTTAAGTGACACCTACGCGCGTGACGGCGTGGTATGTTTACCAGGCGCATTAGACGCTGAAACCTTGGATGCGGCGCGAGAGCTTTTTGATTGGAGCTGCGCCAACCCGACCCCCTCGGCTTGTCAATTCTACGAAGAGATGGAGTCGACTTTTTATCAAGATCTTTGTCACCCGGGCGCCGCGCTTGTTTATCGAGAATTACTCGAAGAGTCGAACATTGCAGATCTCGTCGGCGAAGTTTGGAACGATGACGAGGTGTGGTTTTTATACGAACAGGTATTTCTTAAACAAGGTAAAGCAACACGCCGTACACCATGGCACCAGGATGCGCCGTATCTATCGCTTGAGGGTGATAAGCTGGCCGTGATGTGGATCAATTTTGATCGGGTATCAAAAGATTGCACTTTAGAATTTGTGCGCGGTTCTCACAGCGGTGTCCTGTACGATGGTTCCGCTTTCGATAGCGACGATGACACAGTCCCAATTTATGGCAAAGGACTACCTCGGTTGCCGGATATCGAAGCCGCCCGTAATGATTGGGACATCGTTTCTTGGGCAGTCGAGCCTGGCGACATAATCATTTTTCATCCGGCGACCTTACATGGCGGTGCGCCAACTAAAAATGGGGTTAAACGCCGCAGCCTATCGCTGCGTTTCTTCGGCAGCGATGCTGTTTATGCGACGCGTCCGGCGCCTGCACCAGCACCGCTAGTTGCGGGCTTGCATGAGTCTTTGTCTGCTGGTGCTCGCTTTCGTCACCCGGCTTTTCCTCAACTGCGGCCAACCCCAGCGGGTTTTGATCGGATACCGCACGTGGCGGAAGGACACACTGCTCCGCTACGTCAACAAATGACGACTAACTAAAGTGTTATCCAAGGCCGAAATTAGGCGAGCCCGCAGCGAACTCGACGAGCATGGGTTTACCGTTGTGCCAAACGTATTACGCCCTCAAGAAGTGGCAGATGTCCGCCAACAATTGCTCGACGCATGCGAAAAAAGTGAAGCTGATGAGGTCCCAACGCGCGGTTATGTTTTCGACCCGGACGGGCTTAATCGCCGTGTGTTTCATTTGTTTAATCTTGATCCTATTTTTGTGGACCTAATCCAGCGAGACATTGCCCTCGATTTTGTAAAACACTGTATTGGCGAAGAGTTTTTAATCTCCAATTTCAGCGCCAACATAACGGCGCCTGGCAGTGGTGCGATGATGTTGCACGCAGACCAAGGTTACGTTGCAGCGCCATGGCCGAGTCGGCCTTTAGCCTGCAATGTTGCGTGGGTGTTAGATGATCTCACGCCCGAGAACGGCGGCACTCGCTACGTGCCAGGCTCACATTTGCTTGGCCATGGCCCGGATCCTGAGAAAACCTACGAGACTGAACCGATTGCCGCACCAGCGGGCTCAATAGTCGTGATGGAGGGCCGCTTATGGCATCAATCCGGGGAAAATCGCACCGCAAACCATGAGCGCGCGGTTTTGTTTGGATATTACGTTTTGCGTTGGTTACGTCCACAAATCAATTGGAACGCTGCGCTTTGGCCAGAAACAATTCACAATCTAGATCCCGAGTTTTTACACCTTCTTGGGTTTTATACCGGCAATGTCGAATTCCAAATTCCACCCGGCATCAAAGCGGTCACTCGCCCGCCTGACAAGCTCGTCCAAATTTCAGACACATTTGTATTGGGAAACAGCGATTAATGTTGTTGAGTCGAATTGCCTGTAGCCTAAATTAAAGAGTGATTCTCTTGGGTAATTCATATGCGCCAATCGTTTAATTTAATCATTACCTGCATACTTTTAACGCTGTCGCTGGTTGCACTTAGCCACAACGAACACCCGCTTGGTCGCAAACAGATACCCTTTGAATCTGACGAAAATATTTTAAGGGTCCTTGCCTACAATTTCGATTTTGCTGGTGGTGGCGATTTTGTGACCTGGCGTGCCCCGGGAGGCGTTGAAAAACGCGACAGCCGAGAATGTTTGGTTGGACCGTACTTCTTTTTCGACGTTCGCGATGACTTTGCGTTTAATACTGATGAAGAGATTACGCTTGAACTGTTATTCGATCGCGAAATCACTGAAGGATTTAATTTATCTTACGATCAGGCGGTAAAGCCCACAGTAATTTCGCGCGAATTCAAAGATACGGACGCTCGTTGGCACACCGAAAAAGTGAAGTTAAGTCGCGCACGGTTCGCTAATCGAAAATACGGGAAGACAGATTTCGCAATAGGTGGATTAAAATCGCTGTTCCCGGCGGACAACTCGGGCGGTGGACACCGCATTGCGTTATGCGATTTAAAAATATCTCGTGACAATAAGAAATCGCCGACGAAAATCACATCCGACGTTCGTTTAACTATCACCAACGAGCAGGGTGAGCCGACCGCGGCGCGGGTTGGGATATATTCATCGGACGGCCGTGCCCCCCTGGCTGCTGAAAGCGCGCTCGCAGTTCGACGCTTTAATGAAGAAGTCCGCGATCTGCCGTTACGAACCGTTCCCCGTGCATGGCCAAGTGTTGGGCGGTTTACCTTTTATGTTGACGGAAGTTATGAAACCGCTTTAGCGCCTGGCCGATATACGATGGTGATAAGCAAAGGGCCAGAATATCGCCTCAATATCCGCGAATTCGAAATTTCGAATAATGGGCCAAAGAGTATTGACGTGAAACTCGAGCGCTGGATGAATATGCCCGCAAAAGGCTGGTACTCCGGTGACGATCATATTCATATAAAACGTGAGGATCCGGCTGCGAATAAAGGGATCATGGCTTTCGTAGGCGCCGAAGATTTACACCTGTCTAATTTGCTGCAAATGGCCAACGTAACAACCTGGCATTTTCCGCAATATGCGTTTGGAAATTCAGGACACTACATCAAAAACGATCGGGCGATAATTGCCGGGCAGGAATCGCCGAGAACTTCGCACCGTGGCCATACTATCGGCCTCAACGGCAAACGTTTTCACTGGCCGGAAAAAGACTACTTCTTGTACGACAAGACCGCCGATCAAATTCATGCAGATGGAGGTCTTTTTGGCTATGCGCATGTCGCGATCGACGGGTTTAACGTTTCCTGGGGTTTAGCATTGGATGTGCCATTGGGTATCGTAGATTTTCTTGAAATGCTGCAGATGGGCGTATTGAATACCGAATATTTGTATGATTTCCTAAATCTTGGTTATAAATTATTACCCTCAGCCGGTTCCGATTATCCCTACATCCATATTGCCGGGGCTGAGCGAGTTTACGCGAAAGTCGGAAATACATTTTCCGTCGATAGATGGTTTAACGCCTGGCGCAATAAGCGTTCCTTTATCTCCAATGCCCCGGTCATAGAATTCCAAATCAATGGCGATCACGAAGCCAGGGAATATGAACTTAATAGTGGTGAATCAATTTCGATTGTCGCGGAAGCGGACGTTAATCCTGATTTTGATCAACTCGAACGTTTGGAATTGGTAATACACGGCGCCGTTGTTGCGACCGCAGGTCGGCCCGCGTCAGGCAGTGTGTTGAAGTTAACGCACACAACAAAGGCAGAGGAATCAATATGGTTGGCGCTACGAACCTACGGCGCGAACGGCACGGTTGCGCACTCGGCCCCAGTGTACATTTACGTTGACGGAAACAAAGCGTTTTGGAATAAAGAAAATGCTGAAGGTTTGGCGCTGAAATACATCGATATACTAAACACACTGAAAAATTCTGAACCGACGCTGAAGGAAGAGTGGGAACGGTTCAACGTAGAAAACGATGTATTACCGAAGTGGCACCAGTCAAAACCCACTCTCGATATTGATATTGACCGCGCGATGGAAAAATACCGCTCGATAATAGAAACAGCGCGAGGGGAAAGTCGGCCGATCAAGTGAACGGAAAATAGCTCACACTAAAAGACTCATCTGTTACCAGCACGCCGCATCATTGGCGAAACTGAAAACCCGGGTGGCGTCGGTTCACTTTTATCGACGGCGCGATAATTAATTAGACTTTAATCAAGAGCCTGGGGAAATTAGTACCCGTTTACCGAATGCACGGTAACGGAACTGCTGACGCGTGGGTTTGCGCTATCGGGATCATTACTCACGAGAACATTGCCATCTCGCATTTGTCTTCAAAGATTTGAGCGGCGTCAATCGTATTCATACTCGTTGCGGCCTAGTCCGTCGACCGTGTGTTCACACGCGTCCTGAATACGAGCTTTATTCCGATAACAGTATCCTCATCATAGCGTCAGGACAAAATCGCCATATTCATTCACATCCATCTTTTGCCCTGGAAAGACAACAATGGTCGTGGTTTTTTGTTCCACCACGGCGGGTCCGGAGACGATCATACCGCGCTCAAGCAAATCGCCATCGAAAATATTGGTGTCGCGATAATCGTCGATGTCGCCAAAGTAAACACGGCGTGTACCTTTTTGCGCGTCGTCGCTGGTTTTCGCCGACGAATCGAAGGTTGGTGCGATGGGTGCCGGCACCCGTCGATGCGCAACCACTCGCCAGTGGAATAGATCCACCGAACTTTCTTCCACGTTGTAGGTGAACATCCGCTCATGTAAATCATGAAAAGATTGTGCCATGGCTTCTTTGTCTTCCGCGATTAGCGGCCGACCTGAAGGAATGGGAATTGTGAGTTCGTGAATTTGTGCCGGATATTTAGCATCGGCAAACCGCGAGATGACAACTTCACCTTCTGGAAAACCTTCTTCCACCATGTCAGCCATTGCTTTGCGTTCTAATTCGGCGATAACGGCGTTCACAGCGGCAATGTCCAATCGGTCGGTATTGCTTGCGAAGGCTTGCATGTAATCATGACGGACGTCGCTGACAATCATGCCGAAAGAACAAAACACCCCACTGTAGCGCGGGATGATCGCAGATTTCATGCCGAGCGTGCGACCCAGCATGCCCGCGTGAATGGCACCCGCGCCGCCACCGATCACCAATGTGTAATTGCGCGGATCAATGCCGCGTTCGATACTAACCACGCGGATCGCGTCAACCATATTATTGTTGATTATCCGAAAAATCCCGTGGGCCGCTTCCGGGATGCCAAGTCCTAGCGGTTTGGCAACGTTCTCCTCTACCGCACGATGCGATAAATCGACATCGATTTCTCGGCGACCGCCTAAGAAGTAATCGGGATTAATATATCCGAGCACGACATTAGCATCCGTACAGGTTGCATTGGTGCCGCCTTGGCCATAACACGCCGGGCCAGGTTCGGCGCCAGCACTTTGCGGACCAACCTGCAGCGCACCCCCTTTATCTATCCAAGCAATGCTCCCGCCACCGGCACCAATTGAATGAACATCAACCGCAGCGACGCCAACCGGCATGTCGTGCACTCGTAGTTCGCGTGTCAGCTGCGGATCGCCATTAGTGACCATGGACACATCGAAACTGGTGCCACCCATGTCTACCGTGATGACATCCTTGTTGCCGGTGCGCTCTGCGCAATAGAGACCCGACACGGGGGCTGCAGCTGGCCCAGAAGCAAGCGAGTTGATGGGTTTTTGCAATACTTTACTCACCGTCGAGCTGCCGCCATTTAGTTGCATGATTAGCAACGGGTGCGGGTAGGAATTGCCGTGCAAAAATTCTTCCAGTTCTTGCATGTAACGTGAAATGCCCGGTAGCACATAGGCACTCAAAATTGTGCATGTGGTTCGTTCCCATTCGCGAATCATGGGTAACACATCTGAACTCAGTACAACCGGCACATCCGGCAACTCTTGTTGAATAATTTCTTTGACCCGTTGCTCATGCGCATTGTTCACAATTGACCACAGCAGGGAGACTGCGACTGACTCGACGTTTTCATTTTTAAGTTTGTGGGCCGCGGCGCGCACGCTGTCTTCTTCTAACGGGATGCTTATCTCACCGGCGTAGTTGATCCGTTCAGTGACCGGGATACGGAGGTACCGTGGAATGAAGTCTTCTGGCGGTTGCAATTGGATGTTGTACCGCTCTGGTTTGAAGCCGTCGCGAAAGTGAATAGTATCGCGGAATCCTTCTGTGCAAATTAGTGCTGTTTTTGGGCCATTGCGTTGAATGACTGTATTGGTCGCGATCGTTTGTCCGTGAACGAAGAGATCTAGCCGCGATAAAAAATCAATGAGTGAAACATCAGATTGTTCTGCGAGACTTCTGATACCACGTTGGATTGCTTCAGACGGATTTTTCGGTGTAGTTGCCTCTTTCCACAGCGAAATTTTTCCGGTGTCGTCGAGCAGCGAAAAATCGGTGAATGTGCCGCCAATATCGACACCTAAGACGTATTGCATACCAACTCCTTTTTATTATTTGTACCTACATGAACGCCATTACGGATGTAGGTGGGTAAGGTTCTTTGCAAAGTAACTTACACCAAGCCGGAGCTGAGACCAACTACTAAAGTCGCCTTCGGCGCCTAATGATTGAGGGCGCTGGTCGATGTTAATTCACGGTTGCAGTACTGTGAACCGACCATCAAATGCGATGATGCTTTTCGTGACCTTTGGACATTGGCAGAAACTATCAAAATGAACGGAGCCAAGGCTAGCATTCAGCTTATTAGTACAGAATGCGAGGTACCGAGGGTTTGCATTCGCGATTTGATCTAAATAGGCGAAGGACCGTTGCGATGGCGAGGTAACTAGCACGCCGCGTCACGAAAGATTTAAATGCGTACCGTCACAACAGGGTGGCGTGCCGGTTCGTTTGCAACCACACAGTGGTTGTAACGCGTCTGTTTCGACGACGAATTTTTGCGTTTTTGATTCGCTGCCTCGATGTGCACCGTCGCAAAAAGGTTGTTTCTGCGAACGGCCACAAGTACACCAAAAATAACTACCGGCCTTTAGTTGCTCAAAATAGGGGACTTTTGTGTTGCCCGCCGGAAAGCGGCGTTCGACCCAACCGTATTGATAAGGGCTTACCATATCTAGAATTCAGCGGATCGAACGAAACAACCATTCGCCGTTCGATCGCGACAGCCGGGTGCTCATGGAAAAACTCGCCGTTATACATAGCGGTAATTTTCCATCGTGGCATGTCACGAGCGCTCGCATACGCCATTGCGCAGCAAATGATAGGTACTCGTTTCGCGCGCGCCACTTGGAGTCACGAAATGGTATTTTGCACCGCACGTTCTGTTAACTCGCTACCACCTAATGCGTATTTAGGATCGGTATAAGAAAGTTGAAAATCAACTGCTATGACCGCCGGACGCTTGCCGAAGCCAACTGACAGTTCGCCAAAACTTCGTGCCTGGTAGCCGTCCGTCATCTGTCGAAATAGCCAGCAACATGGGCGTCTGTTTGAATGCCACGCGCATGTTTACTAGCGAAGCGCCGCCACATCGATAGTTCAACATCGGGTTGAAATAAGCGCTCCTTTTGCCAACCATCTTCCTTCTCATAGAATTTTTGCATTTCGGCGCGCTCGAACGCATCATCAATCGTGAACCCTTGTCCCGCAGGCACTTCCCATAGAACACGTCAATCTTCGCTCATCCAGCGCTCCGCCTCTTCCTGATCATCAGTGTGGATCACCCCAAATTGGAACTAGGTGTGTTCGTTTTTATTCTTCGGCACATAAAATTCGTAATGGTTACACTGCGGTACCGGGAAGGTTGTTACTTTGAGGGAACATGGCAACCACAAACCCACCTTACCGAGACGAATAATCGTCGTTAGTTCGTCTAAGGCCTCCTTAGACTTACCTCGCGCCAGCGGTAACATG
>JBCCFA010000151.1:0-9134 GCA_039029975.1 Pseudomonadota bacterium | reverse complement strand
CGTTGTTCATCATAATGACGCCGGTTAGATATATTTTTATATCTGGATGTTCCGCCATTACTTTTTGTGCAAGCTCGCGCGCGAATTTAGCGGCTTCGACGGTGCCTTCGGACTCAATTTCCGTCGGAATCTGCAGATTGATATTCACTGCCGTGCTATTTCCGTCAAGCGCAATAAGACGGTTAGCAAGCAGTGGTTCGCTAACAGCGATATTTTTTATTTTCTGTAACTCAGAGTCTGTTAACGAAGCGGGATCGGCAACTAAATCGGCGACAACTAAATCATCTTCCTCGGCTTCTGTATGCTGATAGTTGGTTATGGAATCAACGCGTGAAGAATAAGGTGCTTGCCACGCCTGTTCAGTAACTTTGGCGACAACGCTGAGCGTTTCGCGTGAGAACACGTTTCGATCGTTTGGCGCGATGACTATCATCACATTGTCATTTTTAGCGTACTTGTTTTCTATTTCATCGAAGGCAACAAGCTGCGGGTTATCCTCGCCAAACATGACGCGATAACTACTGCTGAGATAAAGGTCTTTCGCGCCATAGCCTGCGTTTGCGATGCTCAAGAGCGCACAAACAATGATAGGCCAGCGAAATTGCAACACGAACGCAGCGAAGCGAAGTTCAAATTTACTCATTGGGATTCCCTTGGTGTGGCGCGCTTAGAGTATTTTTTGTTCCGGTGCTTAATCCGTGCACTAATAGCTTCACGAGACCGGCTGCACGCTTTTTATATTCTTCCTTACTGTAAAAACCGACGAAGAGGGGGACGTCAAAGACAACTAGGGCACTATAGATCTGCTCGGCGCAAGCGACGGGACTAGAACATTGAATTTCACCTTTCTCCATACTCCTTTTTAACATTTCCGTGATTAACGCATAGTGAACGTTGAGTTTTTTCCGCACAACTTCCGAACGTTCCCTGGTTATGAATGCAACCAGCTCACCAATTTTTGATTCCGGCGAAGCTAACTCGTGAGTGTACTCGATCATGGTGAAAACATAACGCTCGAGTTGAGTAGCGAGTGGCGCATCCGTGTCGCTAACAGATGCTAAGCGTGCAAGGCTTTCGTCCATGGATTTGGCGCAACAGGCGGCGGCAATATCTTGTTTATTGTCGAAGTAGCGATATAAGTTTGCTGCTGACATCCCGATGTCTTCGGCAATTTCGGCCATGGTGGTTTTGTTGTACCCGTAATGCAGAAAACGGTTGAGGGCGACCTCGACGATGTCGCTGCAGAGTTCGGCTTCGGGTACTGCCGCAGTTCTTGGGGCCATTAGGGATGCAGCGCAATTACTGAATATTAAACATTATATTCAGTAATTATATGAGCTAACAAGCTTATGGTAGGTAGTATTTACCCTAAAATCAGAAGCTTATTTAAGAAATTCCGTGTTATCAACAAGTTACTATATTAACGTTTGTTCGTTGCAGCAGTGGGGAGACCAGCGAACATTTTCCGTGCTTAGATTCGAGGATCGGACCTTTCCGATAGTTCTCTTTCTCGAAGTATCATTCCCATTTAAACCTCAATTCACGCAAGCGAGTAAGTAATGAACGAAACTGAAGCTCGAGAAGAAATAGAAGCCCTGCACCTGTTCTTTGTAGATTGGTTCGGTGGTTTAATAGAAAAAGATGAAGCGGTTTTTCAAATGAGGTTCGCGCAACGCTTCGCGTCGGATTGCGAACTGATCCAACCGTCTGGGGATACCCTCAGCCGCCAGGTATTTTTCAACGCGGTTGAAAAGAGTCATGGATCGAGCCCAGACTTTAGAATTGCCATTCGTAATGTTCGGATCAGGTTCGATTTGCCCGGTGACTATGCGTTAGTCAGTTATGAGGAATGGCAACGGAATGCGGTAAATTCCACGCCGCAAGATAACGCGAGGGCAGCATCTGTGTTATTCGCACGCGACGCGGCAAACGGCGCGTTGCAATGGTGCCATATTCATGAAACCTGGTTACCAGAAAAACAGACGCCCCCGGAACGATTTGATTTTTAGGTGCTTATTTATCCGGTAATCGAGAGGCGACACGCAGCTGAAAAAATTGCGAGCAAAACCCTAGAACCAAATATTCGGCCGCTCGAGTCAAGCGAGTTTACAAACCTCCATGCCGGGAAAGGCGAGTTTAGAGATGTGGCGGCTAAATAACATACCGCCTCTAGTGCATCTGATTAACTCACCTTCCTTCGCCGAACTGTATGGGTCAACGAGTTCGGCTATTATCTGGCCAGGCTTGCACCGCTGACCTAAATCTACCCGGTACGATAATATGCCCGGCGACTTTGCATGAATGACTTCTATATCTTTTGCCGCGATCTCCACGGGTGGCGGGTTAGTTGTCACTGAAGATTGCCCTAACTCATCAGCAGCTTTAATCACGTTAAGCGCCATTAGCGCGTTAATTATTGCGTCGGCATCGTTGCGCGCATGTGTGGGGGAAACGTCGGCACGTCCGCGCAGTTCTACCGTCATCGCTTCAGGTTGTTTCAATGAACTGGGCGGGTTGGCTATTAATCCGGCAACATCTGCCCAAAATTTGTTCAGCGCATCATCGAAAGCAAGACCGTCATCAGAATTACCGGTAGCAATTACCTCTGCGCCGATCCGATTTGCGAACAATCGACACCATTCAATATTCACCCCGCCTGTGTAGACATGCACCGAGGACTCGCCGTCGCAATGCAGGTCCAAAGTTATATCAGCTTCGATAGCAATCCGAAAAAGCGTCCTTTTTAAGGAATCGATATGATCGCTAGTTGGCCAAGCATTGATCGCAGTAGCAGCCGAGTGTCGCACCGCTTCGAGCGCGGCTAACCCGTTCTTTGCTTTCGCAACAGATTTCAATACCGCCGCACTAACATCCGGAAACTGACGATTAAAATTCCGCCGATGAACGAAATCAAAGCGGCCGTTGATTTCCCCGTTGAGTATTTGCCCCAAGCCTATTGGGTTAGCAACAGGGACTAGGTCTACACGACCTAGTAGGGCGCCTTCCTCGGCCAATGAACTGAGTCTTTTTTTTAATTGGTTTGCCACTAAAATTCCGGGATGTTCGCCCGCATGCAGACCGGCCTGAATGTATATTCGCGGCGCGCCATCGTTTGGTCCGTAGGAGTAGACTTGGACTTTATGGGTGGTGCCGAGAAAGGTGGGAGCAAGCGCTATCTCGCGCTGCAGATAAGGATCTGGGGACGGCGCAGGCGGTTTTTTATCCGCGTTCATATCGCGATCACTTGTTGTCCGTTGCTAATCTTGGCCCTACCTCATTAGACGCTAGCAGCTCGCAATAGCCGCTAAACGCGTTGAGCGCCGCAGTGTGTCGTTCTGCTGAGTGTGTCGCGCAAGCGTCTGTAACGCACAGCACGTAGTAACCGCGATCGGCACCATCTCGAACGGCCATATCCACACATTGATCTGTTAGCAATCCAACCACGATAAGATTTTCCACACCAAGATTGCGCAGCACGTAATCGAGGTTAGTCGAGTTGAAAACGCCCGATGAGGTTTTTTTTAAGACGATTTCATCATTGATTGGTGCAACGTCTTCTATGACTTCACCTAGCACGGAGCCTTTGGGAACATGGACATCTGATAGTTTATGGTCGAGACTTCGATCACGCCCATCGGCCGTTAGAGATTCGATAACCGTGTAAATCACCTCGGCGCCGGTATTGCGCGCTGAATTTAATATCGATTTGATATTTGGAAGCACAAGCTGATTAACGCGTTCGGCAAAGTAAGGTTTGTCCGCGACGTAGCTGGGCTGTGTTTCCAGTCGCTGAACGTCGACCACCAGCACGGCCGTTTTCTTCGCAACAAGTTTCTTATTTCTCATCACGTGCCGGATTTGGCTTTTAATTTAATAGATGTCACGATAGACCTCACAGACGGCTTCGTCGGGCATCTCCGCAACAACCCGCATTTCTTCTGTTTTCATCGCATCGTACGCGCCCAAGAACTCAGCACCGAACGCTTCCGAGAGCACGGTGTTCGCTCTCAGCGCGGCTAACGATTCGTCTAAACGCGTTGGCAGCGGACGAACCCCGAGTTGTTCGCACTCGTCGAGCGTTAGCTCGTCAGGCTCGACGTTCACCAGGGGCGGCGCGGGCAGGTCATTTCTCAAACCATCAATGCCGGTAAAAATTAATCCAGCTAGCGCCAGATAAGGAGAATGCGTGCTGTCGGCGGCGCGAAACTCTAAATGATGAATTTTTTTCGGATTTTGTTTGGGCGAAACGGCGGGACAAATTCGCAGCGTAGCTTCCCGATTTTGTAGCCCGAAGCATGCGTATGCATTAGACCAGTTATGCGGTTTCAATCTATGATAAGAAACTACCGAGGGCGTAGTTAACGCAAGAAGTGCTTCGATATGGTTGAGGATACCTGCCGCGAAGTTACCAAGTCTGCGACTAATCTGTCCTGGTTGCTTTCGATCAAAATTTATGGGCTTGCCGTTTTTATCCGTCAGCGAAAAATGAATGTGACAACCATTGCCCGCGCCGTCTAATCTCGGTTTCGGCGAAAAACATGCCCGATAACTTAACTTTCTAGCGGTTTGTTTTACCACTTCGCGGAATAGAACGGCATCATCAGCGGCCCGTAAAAAATCTGCTGGAGCAATGGGGACCTCGTACTGTCGTGCGCCAAATTCAGGCAGGAACAACTCCGGATTCACGCCTGCAGCTTGTAAGTCTTTGACCAAAGTTTCGGCGAATTCTTTGTGGCTTAGATACGCTTGCAATGAAAAGCCAGGGGCCGCTTTCGATTCGTCTTGAGGAATTTTTTCGAGTAGAAATTCGTGTTCGAAAGCCGCTTTGCCCTTTAGCCCGAAGTCGTTTTCTAGCGTTTCAATGGCTTTTTTTAGAATTGAACGTGGGCAACATGACCAGCGCTCTCCTTCGATGTTATAGATATCGCCGATATAAATGGTTTGGTCGCCGCTCGCGGTCTGAAACGTGGTTTTGGTTTTTAAATCGGGTAAAACACGTATATCGCCAGTTGGCCCAAATGGGTTGGGACCAATGGTATCGAACGGGGTTATCGTGATGTTCACGGGTACCCAACCAATGCCCGATTTCGGGGGCGACGAATTAGAGGGCAGCACAAGGCCGCGACCACGGGTAAGGCCGCCAAAATCATTGGTGATCACATAAACGATCTGACTTTGTTTACTGGTTGGAATTTTTGGCATTGAAACGCTTGTCCGATTTGCGTCACCGTTTGATATTGGACACGGTTAATCTAATCGATTTCAGGGGCGAAACAAACTATCGAGAAAATTCGCGGAGCAGAGCGGTTGCCCGGACGTTGGCACAGCGCCGCATAAACAAGAAACGAGTAACAAGCAAAAAAGAACTGTCAGTTGCCAGCAGTCAGACTTCTCGTCTACCTGGGGGAAAAATTTGGCATCCAAATTAGCTCGAGCGTTAGAGTTACGGCGAAAAATGAGCGATTACCTTTGCCGGCAAGGGGGCTTATTTCAGCGGCACCATCCCAGTATGTTTGAATCGGGCGCTTGGTAGGCTATAGCCAGCATATCCGCTTCGACTTATCTCCGCGTAAAGGGGATATTACTTTGGTTGTGTCGACCTCAAGGCGCCGTGTAGCCACCATCAACCGGCATCGCAATGCCTGTTACAAACGAGGCTTGATCGGAAAGTAACCAGGTAACCGCATCAGCGATTTCGCGAGGTTCACCTAAACGATTCATCGGTTCTTGTGCGGCGAAGGTTTCTTCTTCCAGGCCGGTCGCTTCCAACATGCGTTCAACCATGGGCGTGCGTATCACACCGGGACAGACCGCATTAACTCTTATTTTTTTGCGTGCGAATTCAAGAGCCGCGCATTTCGTTAGTCCAACAACGCCATGTTTAGCCGCGCAATAGGCAGAACCACCACGGGTACCGATTAATCCTGCCACCGAGGCTGTGCTGACGATCGCGCCACCCGTACCTTGATTAAGAAACTGCTCGATCTGATACTTCACGCACATCCACACCGCTTTCAAATCCACGTTCACGGTTAGATCGAATTCTTCTTCGGTCATGCTCGTGATGTTGGTGAATTTGCCCTCAATACCGGCGTTGTTGAACGCGCCATGCAATTCGCCGTGCGTCTCGATCGTTTTATCAATTAGGTGTTTAATGGCATTTGTGTCGGTCACATCGGTTTCGACAAACATCACGTTACCACTAGTCGCTTTGATCGTGTCGCAAGTTTTCTGCGCTTCTTCTTTGTTGATATCTGCAATAACAACAGCTGCGCCTTCTTCAGCTGCGCGGATGGACGTGGCGCGCCCAATGCCGGTGCTACCGCCAGTAATGATTATTGTTTTACCTTCTAATATGCCGCTCATCAAAATTTCCTGTTGTTAATTTCCAAATACACGCGTGAGATGGGATTCGCTTAGTTTCGGTGTAAATTGCGATACGGCGACCATAGCCGCGATTGCCGCGAATGAACCGATAGTGGCACAAGCGAAAGGATTTACCGCCTGCGAATCTAACCAAGTTACGGCAATACCTAGGCTACCGGAAAGCGACTCGCCATTAAGCCAACCGGCCTTCAGCACTGTAAATACTGCACCCCCAACAAAAAATCCTGTTAATGCGCCCGCACGGGTGGCGCCTCGCCAAAAAATACCAAGAAACATGGGGCCGGCGATCGCCGCCATCATGCCCCCAACACCAACCCAAACAAGCAAGGCGATATTCATGTCCCGCGTTCCCCAGGCGATTGCAATTGCGCCCAGCAAGACAAGTACTGTTGCAATCCGGCTGATTTTGAGCGCGATTCTGTCAATGGTTTCCTCGCTGGCATCGGGCATCGAACGAGGGGCTATGGTTCGTCGAAAAATATCATTGGCAAAAATCTGCGCAGTGGATACTACAAGGCCATCCGCCGTTGACATGACTGCCGCGAGCACGCCCGCGCCGATTAAAGCGGCAATCCACGCCGGTAGGGTCTCAATAAATAGCGCGGGAATCGCATTATTAGGATTGCTGCCTTCGGCGAGAAGTTCGTCACCGAGTAAGGCGCGCGCAAGGATGCCGCCACAGGTGATGGCCGGTAGCAACATGCCAAACGCAAAACTGATCGTGATGAATTTTTTCTGATCGCTATCACTCTTAAGCGCCCACAGCTTGTTGCCAATATGCGGTAACAGGCCCAGTGGAAGATGGGCGACAAAAATCGCGAACAAATCCCACAGCGAATCGAACAATGGATGCGTTTCATGCAGACTCGTGGTGAGCTTCGGATCGAGTTCGTCTAGTCGCGCAACAACACCAGCCAAACCGCCGTCCAGACCAAATCCCGTTAGGAACATGTATAAAACGAATACGGCAAGTACTAACATCAAAGCGCCTTGCACGCCATCGGTCAAAATGTCAGCGTGCGCCCCGCCCATCGCAACGTAGAACATAAGAATTAAGGCTGTGACGAGGAGCGCGGGGAAGGTTTGAAGACCTAAGAAGTTGTAAAACATTACGGCGCCAGCGAGTAACTGTCCCGCCAAGTAGAAGAGTAACAGCATCGAAAATACGGCGGCCACTAGACGTAAAGCGTCTGAGTCATATCGGTCGCCCAAGTATTCAGGCATAGATCGTGAGCCGAAGGTAGCACCGGCACGCCGAATCGCCACTAAGCACACTAAGACGCCAACATAAACCCCTGCCGGGTAGACAAACGCGTACCATAGGGAAGAAAGTCCTGCTGAATAGGCGAGTGCCGGTAAGCCTAGGAAAGTCGCACCAGAAGCCGCGGTGGCGGTCATCGCGAAGGCTAAAAATAACGGACCGTAGCTGGCACGGGCGGTGGCGAAGTCGTCGCTGTTCTTTACGCGAGCCATTCCAATGAAGCCGAAACTTAACATCAGGCCGATGTAAAGAATCAAAAACAGCCACCCCCAAAAGATAATGGGTTCAAGGCCAAACATGCGTCGTAGTCCTCCCGATAAAATCGTATCGGCGTCGCTTTAGTTGCGCACCGTTTTATTCTACTTTTGCCGCGTCACCAGGGTGTCCGCGCGCGACATTCTAGCGCAATTGCCAGTTATTTTCCGAGCGAGCGCGCCAGAGCACCTAAGATGGCAAAGGCTTATTTGGAAATTCGATAGATAACGGTAAAATCAGGCGGTAAATGAACGATAATTCTATGAGAATCTGAGGGTGGGAGCGGCAAAAGCATGTTAATCGAGCGTGGTGAAACCTACGAAGAAGTTTACGGAAAATTTAGCTGGAATGTCCCAGAGAAATTTAATATAGCGGATTATGTTTGTGACCGCTGGGCCGGCGATCCCGAACGTATTGCCTTAATCTACGAAGACCAAAAGAAAACCGTCCATCGGTACTCGTTTGCCGATGTCCAAAAGCACGCCAATCAATTCGCCAACACGCTGCTATCCATTGGCTTGAAAGTGGGCGACCGCGTGATGTTACTGCTGGCGCAAGATCCGGAGTGCGCAATCTCCCATGTGGGCTGCTTCAAAGCTGGCATCATTTCTAGCCCGACGTCTGTGTTATTCGGCGCCGATGCTATTGCCTATCGATTGAACGACAGCGGCGCTAGTGCGGTCGTGACCGATATGGCGAATTTAGAGAAAGTATTGGAAGCAAAAAGCGAAGCACCAAACCTTAAACATATTTTCGTGATCGACGGCCACACCGACGAGGCTTTGCCATATTGGGAAACGATCGCTGAACATAGTGACCAGTTCACTAACGTCGATAGTGCCGCAGAGGACACGGCATGGATAAGTTACACCTCAGGCACTACGGGCATGCCAAAAGGTTCAGTGCAGCCCCATCGGATGCTGCTTGGGCATATGCCGAGTCTGGAGTTTGTTTATGACTTTTTCCCACAAGATAAAGACGCACTTTGGTCGCCGGCCGATTGGGCGTGGATGGCCGGTTTAGCAGATATCCTGCTCCCTGGATGGTTCCATGGTTGTACGGTGGTTGCCACGGCAATGAAAGGTTTCGAACCGGAGGAAGCCTATCGCGTTTTGGATCAGCACGACGTGACGCTTGCCTTGCTTACGCCAACGATGTTGAAGCTGATGCGCCAGGTCCCAGATGCACTCGACCGCTACAACTTGAAGTTGCGCGCGGTGCTATCAGGCGG
>JBCCFA010000150.1:0-9173 GCA_039029975.1 Pseudomonadota bacterium | reverse complement strand
GCTTTAACAAATATTTTCCCCGGCGATCTCCTGCTAAAGAATTTTGGTGTCACGCGTCATGGGCGAGTGATCTTTTACGATTATGATGAGCTTACCTTAGTCACAGACTGTAATTTTCGAGAATTACCGCAGTCCGCTTTTGAAGAAGACGATTTGCGCGGGGATGCCTGGTTTTACGTGGGAGAAGACGACATCTTCCCTGAGCAATTTTTGAAATTCTTAGCGATGGATGCCGAATTAAAACAGCTTTTCCTAAATGTTCATGGCGATATTCTTACCGCAGATTACTGGCGCGACATCAAACGCCAACATCAAGAAAATAAGGTGCTGGAAGTGGTCCCGTACTATCGTGCGCCACCCGCTTCGATGGCATCCATAGCCGCCGACTGAAACTCCGATAAACATCGGCGCAATCACGCCAGTTGCACTGAAAGCTCGGCATTAGGCAATCACTTAAGCTAACCACCGCCAATAACAATTAAATCCGTATCGCGCCATTGAATCACGGATGGCTCAGACGGACGTTTGAAAGCGACAAAGTAATTTATTGAAGACACGTTTTGAAGGGGGCGCTTTTTCATGACATCGTAAAGCGGCGAGCGCCAACGAAACAATCTTCTAGAAACGGTATAATGCGCCGAAACGACTACGCCCGGAGCCAAGTGCATGTTTCAAGATACCGATGATCTTCGCATTGAAGGTCTCAGGCCACTTATACCGCCCGCGATCCTGATGGAAGAACTTCCTTTAACAGACGCGGCGGCAAAAACTGTTGTCGATGGTCGCGCCGGTGCTGACGGGATTGTGAAAGGCAGTGATGACCGACTGATGGTTGTTGTTGGGCCCTGTTCCATCCACGATGTGGACGCTGCCTTGGAATACGCCAATCGTTTGAAGCCGCTCGCGAATCAATATATTGACGATCTTTTGATTGTCATGCGCGTGTATTTTGAAAAACCGCGAACGACGATCGGCTGGAAGGGTTTAATTAACGACCCCATGTTGGACAACAGCTTCGAAATTAATACCGGCTTGCGAACAGCTCGACGATTATTGTGCGAGCTCGCCGATTTAGGTCTGCCGACAGGCACGGAATTTTTAGACACTATCTCTCCGCAATTCATCGCCGACCTCATTTCTTGGGGCGCTATAGGGGCGCGAACGACCGAAAGTCAGATACATCGTGAGCTAGCTTCAGGACTATCAATGCCGGTGGGTTTCAAAAATGGCACAGATGGTAATGTGAAAATTGCGATTGACGCTATCGGTGCGGCTTGCAACTCGCACCATTTTCTCTCCGTGACGAAGCAAGGTATTTCCGCAATTGTAAGCACCAAAGGGAACGATGCTTGTCATCTCATTCTGCGTGGTTCAGGGTCTGGCCCAAACTACGACGCGGAGGCGGTAAAAAGCGCCTCGGAATCGTTAGATAAAGCAGACGTAAATCCGCGTATAATGGTGGATTGCAGTCATGGCAATTCACGCAAAGACCATCGCAACCAGCCGTCTGTCGCTGCGGCTCTGTGTGAACAAATTGCGGGCGGTACGAAGGTCATCACGGGCGTGATGATTGAATCACATCTCGTTGAAGGAAATCAAAAACACGAAGGCAGTGACGGGCTAACCTACGGCCAGTCGATCACCGATGCGTGTATCTCTTGGGAGACGACAGTGCCTGTTTTGGAAGACTTTGCGAACGCTGTTCGTGCGCGCCGTCGGTCTTAGTCGAAGCATCGCTGGCCACACTGTGGGCAACATTAAGATACGCGCGATTGGATTGCGTTAGACAGGAAAGCGAAGGTCGCTCTCGCTTAACGATAATTTGTCTTGTTTAACCAAACTCAGATGGTCATCTAGCCTCATACTCTGGCTCGCGCTGGTGAACACCTGCGCGGCAATGCCTACAGCCGCCTCAATCAACCTGTGCGCCGATTCCTTGTTGTTGGAAGTCGCCGCTCCGGCGCAAATCATTTCCCTCTCGTGGCTGGCATCAGACAGCGGGCTATCCAACTATGCGGAACTTGCGAGACGCTACCCGAGCAACCGAGGGCGTGCCGAGGATTTGGTCGCCAAGAGACCAGATATCGTGTTCATTGGGCCCTACAGCTCAACAATTGAGCAGGTGCTGCTGAAGCGCTTGGGAATTAAAGTTGTTCAACTTCTTAGCGATGAAAGCATCGATAATTATATTCAGAATCTACAACTCGTTGGTGAAACGCTCGAACGACGAGACGTCTCAAACGCGCTCATTGCGCGGCTACACGAAAATATCCCGCCTACCCCGAGCGGCATAGACTCTGAAGAAGCAGCGACAGCAATCATATTTCAAGCAAATGGATACACACCGGGGCGACAATCACTTGCCGGCGATCTGTTACGCCGAGCAGGCTTACAGTATATGGCATCAGAGGTGACTGACTGGCATCAGGGGCGATTTGTTTCCTTAGAAGAGTTACTCGTTCAGCAGCCCGAAGTCATCATTTTTACTAATTTGAACGCCGACAAACCCGCCCTCGCCGATGTTTATCTTAAACATCCGGTCCTATCTCGTGCGTTAAGTCATAACAAATTGGACTGGCACCCTAGAATTATCCGCTTGCAAGAGCGACATTTAAATTGCGGCAGCTTATCGGTGATTGACACCTTAATGGCAATGTCTAATGCCATGTATGCACGATGAGCGCTATTAACCCGCATACCAAATTATCAAGCAGCGGTTTAATCATCTGCCTAATCGCCGCCCTGGTAGGCGCTTTCCTTTGGTCTCTCGCTGCCGGTCCGGTCCACATTCCACTGTTCACGATTCTAAAAACCTTATTAGGGAACGTGGGTCATGAGCATGTTGAGCAGCTAATTATCGTAGAAATCAGGTTGCCGCGCGTTTTGCTTGCGCTACTGGTAGGCATCGGGCTCGGCATGAGCGGCGCAGCCTTGCAAGCCTTGGTACGCAATCCGCTAGCGGAGCCTGGGGTACTTGGCATTTCATCCAGCGCGGCGCTCGGCGCGGTGCTCGTTTTCTATACAGGGAGTACCGATGCTTTTCCATTTGCATTGCCGATCGGCGGTTTATTTGGCGCGATGTGCACAACGGCTATTCTGTTTGCGCTCGCTCAGCGCTCGCTCAGTACTCTCAATCTGATCTTAGCCGGCGTTGCGATTAACGCTTTCACGGGCGCGGTAACCGCGCTCGCACTCAATTTATCGCCAAACCCTTTTGCCGCTTACGAAATCTATTTTTGGTTAATGGGTTCCTTCGCCAACCGATCCATAGACCATTTTTGGTTAACGCTACCATTCGCCACCATCGGCATAATGCTACTCACTGTTTGTGCTTTTCGCTTAGATGCTTTTGCGTTTGGAGAAGAGGTTGCCGGCTCACTTGGTGTCAATACCAAGCGCACACAGCTGTTCGTCATTGCCGGTACCGCCTTGGCCGTGGGCTCAGGCGTGGCGGTGGTCGGTGTGATCGGGTTTATTGGCCTCGTGGTGCCGCATCTTCTGCGACCAATTGTTGGGGAAAAACCTAGCACTTTAGTCCCATTAAGCGGGATTGGAGGCGGACTCCTCACTATTGTGGCCGATAATTTTTGTCGAGTTGGAGTGGTTAGCGGCGAGTTGAAAATTGGCGTCGTCACCGCCTTACTGGGTGCGCCGTTTCTGTTGTTAATCGTGCTAAAAAAAGGAAAATCGTTGTGGTCGCGGTAAGTCTAAAAAATATCACGGCGGAACGATCGCCCAAATTCCGTGTTAGCGATTTCAGCGCGGAAATTGAGACTGGCGATCTCATTGGTGTAATCGGCCCAAACGGTTCTGGAAAATCGACATTAGCAAAAGCGATTGTTGGCACCCAAGCGATATCCGCAGGAGAAATTGCCTTTGGCAACCGACCGGCACAGAGTCTCACGCCCGTCGAACGCGCTAAGATGGTTGGCTATCTTCCTCAGCACGCCCATTTTGCCTGGGACATGCCGGTTCGCGAGGCGGTAGAACTTGGTGCATTTGCCCGGCGGGGTGAAACGAGCCAGCCTGGCAAGCTGGACGAGACGCTGCAAAATTGCGACCTAAGTGACTTGGAAAATCGCAATGTCCTTAGCCTATCCGGCGGTGAGCAAATGCGCGTCCATATCGCGAGGGTAATTTACGGCAATCACGAGGTCATTGTTGCAGACGAACCTTGCGCGTCGCTAGACATTGAACACCAGCACCGGACCATGCAGCTATTGCAACAACACGCTCGCGTGCGTTCAAGTCTGGTCATCATTCACGATCTCAATTTGGCGCAAATTTACTGCGACCGCTTGCTGCTTCTGCACGAAGGTCGCCTGCAAACCGACGGCCGCCCAGAACAGGTTCTTACTTCCGGCCATTGTAGAGCCGCTTTCGGTGTCACCTTCAAACGCTTCGCCGAAGCTGATGCGCAGAACCAAACGCGCTCTTTACTAGTGGCGGAGCCGAACCTCAGGTTACATGACGAAGGTGATTAACCGGCCCTGAAACTAAGCTGTCGCACTACTCCACAATCACCGGAATTTTGCCAATTTTCTCGCGCCATTTTTTCGGTCCCGTTTCGTGCACCGATTCACCGCTTGACGAAACCGCGACCGTCACGGGCATATCTTCCACCACGAATTCATGAATCGCTTCCATGCCTAGATCCTCGAAAGCGACCACACGCGATTCTCGAATCGCTTTCGAAACTAAGTAAGCGGCGCCCCCGACTGCCATCAAGTAGACCGCATGATGATTGCGAATTGCCTCGACCGCGACTGGACCGCGTTCCGCTTTGCCGATCATGCCGAGCAATCCTGTTTTCTCCAACATCATGTCCGTGAACTTATCCATGCGCGTTGCGGTGGTCGGTCCCGCAGGTCCTACGACCTCGTCTCGCACAGGATCAACCGGACCTACGTAGTAAATGAAACGATTATTGAAATCGACACCGTCAGGTAATTTCTCACCACGTGACATGTAATCTTCTATGCGCTTATGTGCCGCGTCTCGCCCCGTCAACATCGCACCATTCAGCAACAAGGTCTCACCCGGTTGCCATGAAGCAACTTCCTCCGCAGTCACGCGGTTTAAATCAACGCGTCGCGCATTATCGCCAGCAGTCCAGGTGACTTCGGGCCAATCCTCCAATTTTGGCGTCGGCAACGCCGCTATCCCACTACCATCCAGGGTGAAGTGCACGTGCCGCGTGGCGGCACAGTTTGGAATCATAGCGATCGGTTTAGACGCAGCATGAGTGGGGTAATCCAAAATTTTGACGTCTAAAACCGTGGTTAGACCACCCAAGCCCTGAGCGCCAATTCCCAAGGCATTCACTTTCTCATAAATCTCAACACGCAGCTCCTCCAGTCTAGTGGTGGGTCCGCGCTTGAGCAGATTTTGCATGTCGATAGGATCCATCAATGATTCTTTTGCGAGCACCATCGCTTTCTCCGCGGTACCGCCAATACCAATGCCTAACATGCCCGGCGGGCACCAACCGGCACCCATCGTCGGGACCGTTTTAAGCACCCAATCGACAATGCTGTCAGAGGGGTTAAGCATGACAAATTTCGATTTATTTTCGGAACCGCCACCTTTTGCCGCCACCGTTATATCAAGCTTGTCACCCGGTACGAGTTTGGTATGAATAACCGCCGGCGTGTTATCTTTTGTGTTGGTCCGAGCGCCGGCGGGATCGGCAAGAATAGAGGCGCGGAGTTTATTATCCGGATGCAAGTAGGCTTTACGCACCCCTTCGTTGATCATATCCTCGAAGGACAAATCCGAATCCCACTGGACGTCCATACCGATCTCGCAAAATACCGTCACAATCCCCGTGTCCTGGCAAATGGGACGACGACCCTCGGCGCACATTCTGGAGTTTATTAAAATCTGCGCAATCGCGTCTTTGGCGGCGGGAGATTCTTCAATTTCGTAAGCATCAGCCAGGTTGGAAATGTAATCTAAGGGATGATAGTAAGATATGTGTTGAAGCGCGTCCGCTACGCTTTCGATAAGATCTTGTTTTGCGATAATAGTGCTCAACGAACGTCTCCGCCCAGGATGAATTACGATATCGCTATCATAGCCCTATCAACAGGTATCGGAAACGCCTAACCCGAAACGACAGCTACGCGGTGAATTTACAATGACCAAACTTAACGACTCCGATCGCCAACAAATATCGGAAATTTATGCAACCTACGCACGGGCAATTGACGAGAAACGATACGACTTGTTGTCGCAAGTTTTCTTAGATGATGCGACGCTTTGTTACGAAGTCGGTCCCCATGAATTTTCCTGTCTAGGCCACGAATCCGCAAATTATTTCGGCGATTTCCTGAAATTCTGTTATTGGACCAATCACTTGATCGCCAACCCGATGATAGAAAGTACATCGCAAGTTTTTGCGACTGCGCGTGTGATAGCGACCCATTTGCAACGGCAAAAAACCGGCGCAATGAGTCGGTGGATATTGCGTGGTTCTTATCACGACACCATGGTCAATACTGATTTTGGTTGGCGAATATCAAAGCGCCTATGCCTGTGTCCAGATTCAGAAGGCGAGTTCTTAACGTCGGGAATTGAGGAGTTCTCAGAGGTCGCCTGGACCGAGCCGGCGAGAATTCGTCCAGCTGACTAAGTAAGTAACTAGGGACCGGTAAATTGAGGCTCTGCTTCGCTAAAAGCAGGGAGTTGCAGGCAGGCTTTTTCTATTTCCTCTAGGCGAGGAAAATCATCGAGTGGCAGTTTGAAACGTCGAGCAGCATAGAGCTGCGGTACGATGCAAATGTCCGCCAGCGTAATCTCGTCGCTCAGCGCGTACTTTCCCCGGTTGTTGCTGGTGCTTAGCAAAAGTTCCAGCGCATCCAGTCCTTCCATTAGCCAATGCAAAAACCAGTTTGCGCGACGCGCATTCGAAACCTGGAGAGTCGTGCGAAGGTAACCCAGCACACGAAGCCCCAATAAAGGTTGAATATCGCAAGCCGTAATATGGGCTATTTGGCGCGCTTTGGCCCGCAAAATTGGCGAGCCCGGTAGGATAGTTGGCTCCGGGTAAGTCTCTTCCAAATACTCAATTATCGCGAGCGATTGAGTCAGCGTGACATGGTTATCCGAAAAAGTCGGGAGTAGACCCTGCGGGTTTAAAGAACGATACTCTGCGGCGTGGTGCTCACCGCCATTCAAAATCAAGGAGACAGGGACTTTTTCGTAACTTATTCCTTTAAGATTTAAGGCAATACGGACCCGATAAGACGCTACAGATGGCCCGAAATCGTGCAGTTCGAACATGTCTAATGGTCCTCAATAATCCGTAAATCTTTTCAGGCGGTGCTTATTATTATTCTGGTCTAAACACCTAGGAACTCGCCTCACGAACATGGCTAAATGCTGACTACGTCACGTAAAGTCGGCCGCCCCTTACTATAATTTTAGGTCAACCCAAGGGGTAGGTTGGTCCACCATTATGACAAAAACAGTTTTCTCGGGATAGCGCTCATTGATTTCGCCATCAGATCCCCTAACAACGCCGTTCGCAGAAGAGCGCCGCGTGGAAGTGCGCTTGCCTGTACGTCGTATCAACGTGCTCATTGCAGGTGCCATTCTGTCTACCGTAGATGTCTCCTATAGCGGGATTCAAGTCCACTGCCCGTTGTCACAGTTTCAATACATAGAACGGCTGTTAATCGACGAAGTCGAGATTGTCCTCGAACTCCCCATTGGTAGAGAGGTGACTGCCAGCGCCGAAGTTGCGTATGTAAGCCAGCGCAACGAGGATGTGTTCATCGGATTCGCTTTCCACACGTTTCGCTACCGAGACCGGTCGGGATGGCAGGCATTTATCGAATCCAAAATTAACGATAGTGCCAAAATTCCGCAATCTGTCGCTTAGCCAAACTTAAGTCTCCGAGCTTTTGCCCGCTACCCTATTTCTCTACCAGACTGAGGTCGAGGATGGGGCTTACTTCTAGCGCAGAAAAATCATACGTTGGTCAAGATAATCGAAGCGAATCAAGGTTCGGTTACTGTTTGAACGTCGTTTCGGATGGCATCGAGTTGACGACAGCCAATATTTCGATGCGTGGCGCGCAGCTTTGTTGCCCGCTCATGCGGTACAAAGGTTTCCAATCTAATTGCCGAGCCGATCATGTTCGCCTCGGCTTAAAGGTCCCACAAACGAACAAGCCGGTGATGGTGGTTGCGGCCGTCCGTTATGCGAACGGATGTGACGATGAAATGTTGATTGGTGTAGAGTTTTTGGAGTTCGAACACAAGGATCGAGAAACGTGGGAACAGTTTATACGTTCGATAGGTCTTGAGCGAAGGCAAGTCAATTAGTGCGCTTTCGCGGCTAGTGGCTTATTCGTTGTTCGCAATATGGACAACTAAGCCGTCCATAGAATCATCTACTTTAATTTGGCAGGTCAAACGGCTGTTTGGTTTCCGTTCTAGCGCCAGCTCCAACGTTGAGTCTTCTATATCGTCCGGCGGACCTATTTTGTCTGCCCACGCATCGTCTATATAGGCGTGACAAGTGCTACAAGCACAACTGCCGCCGCAGATCCCCAATATGCCTGGTACGTTATTTAAAATGGCACCTTCCATAACGGTATGGCCATCATCAACTTGGCATTCGTGAACGGTTTTGTCCATATCGATGTAGGTAATTTTGGGCATATTCAGCTCACTTAGCGATTTAATGACAAAGATCCGTGCCTAAGCCAGCGTTTTCAGATCAATCGATTCGTTAGCCGCATCTTGGCTCGATATCATAATGTCATTCGTTAAGAATTTTCTTCCCAACATATGATCTTTTGGGCGATTGACTGAATCAACACCAATGAGCTTGTCGTTCCTAAAATAAAACATGGAAAAAGAGTTTTCTGCCTGGTTTCCACGCAGCACTGTTTCGTCAGCGCCTTGGGAGCTGCCCACCATCTGTAGTTTCTTATCGTACTGATCTGACCAGAACCACGGAATTTGCGCATAGGGTTTTTCTTTCCCCACCATACTTGCGGCAACGGTCTTTGCTTGGTCAACAGCGTTTTGTACCGATTCGAGGCGGTGCTTGATATCTAATTTCGCGTTATGGTGCATTGTACAATCGCCAGCTGCATAGATATTTTCCGCCGACGTTTGACCCAGACAATCCACTACGATGCCGTTCTCACACTCAAGGC